>JBMZDS010000107.1:0-5752 GCA_049614465.1 Chitinophagales bacterium | reverse complement strand
ACTACTACTACTACTACTACTACTACTACTACTACTACTGCTACTACTACTACTAGGAGTACCAGTAATACTACTCGTACCAGGTACTAGTACCAGTACTAGTTGCAATTGATATCAATAGTATAAATCGTAAAAGCTCGATTCATTTTGTGTGGCTGCGAATACATGCCATAATTGATAAATGGTAAAGTTTGAACTCCTTTGTATGTGAAAAATAGCTGTCCAAAGATGAAAAATAAAACAATAAAAAAGACATATTTGCTTTGCTCAAAAACGCGATACAAATATGTCTTTTTTAGCCATTGCATAAATTATTGTTACTTAGCTATCTTCTCCATACGGACATATTCTTGCAGCTCTTTTGGGATATGGATACAGTCACCATCTTGATTGTTTTCTAAGAAAGCCGCTATTATTCTTGGCAATGCAATAGCACTACCGTTAAGTGTATGTAACATTTGGTTTTTACCTTCGTCATTTTTAAATCTACATTTCAATCGATTAGACTGATAGGTTTCAAAATTTGAAATACTACTTACTTCCAACCACATATCTTGTGCAGCACTATACACTTCTATATCATAAGTAAGCACTGATGTAAACGTCAAGTCACCACCACAAAGACGCAATACACGGTAAGGCAATCCTAAAGCTCTCACTAGATTTTCGACATGTACTACCATCTCTTCGAGCACTTTGTGTGAGCGATCAGGATGTACAAACTGTACTATCTCAACTTTATCAAACTGATGCAAACGATTGAGTCCTCTCACGTCCTTGCCATAAGAACCTGCTTCTCTACGAAAACAAGGCGTATATCCTACCATTTTGATAGGTAATTCTTCTTTTTTGACTTGAGTGTCTCGATAAATATTAGTAATAGGTACTTCAGCCGTAGGTATCATGTAGAAAGGATCAAGAGTCATTTCATACATTTGTCCTTCTTTGTCGGGCAACTGTCCCGTAGCTGTAGCAGAAGCGGCATTTACCATAAGTGGAGGAATCACTTCTTCGTATCCATTTTCAATCGCTTTTTCTAGAAAAAAGTTAATTAATCCTCTTTGCAATCTTGCTCCTTGTCCTTTATAGACAGGAAATCCTGCTCCTGTGATTTTTACGCCTAATTCTAGGTCAAACAAATCAAATTTTTTCGCTAATTCCCAATGCGGTAATGCGTCTTTACTCAAATTTGGTTTTACACCCCATTCTCTTACCACTTCATTGTCTTTGTCTGACTTTCCTGCTGGCACATGTGGATGAGGTATATTCGGAACTTGATACAATTGATTAGTCAAGTCTGTTATTACTTCATTTTGTTTTTCTTGAAGTACTTTTATTTGCTCTTTGAGTTCGCCAGTTTTAGCTTTTGCCTCATTGGCTTCAGCTGCTTTCCCACTTTTGAAAAGCATTCCTATTTCTTTTGACAATTTGTTAGACTGCGCTAAAAGCTGATCGAGTTCGTGTTGTATTTTCTTACGACTATCGTCTGTAGCAATAACATCATCAAGCATTTGCTCAGGATTTTCAATGTTTCTGATTTTCAATCCCGCAATTGCTGTTGCTTTATTTTCTCTTAAATAATTAACGTCTAACATAATTGTAATAAAAATTTAGGCAAAGATATGCTTAATGTACCAATTTGCGAATGGTAAAATTTGAAAATAATGACAGTTTATTTTGCGAAAACAAAAGCTATGCGTATCATTGCATTAGCTAATCGAAGCTAAATTGTGTTTATTCAAACACTTCAAAACCATTTCAAATTAATTTTTATCAAAAGAAAATCATTTTTCTAATCACATTATGTACGATATTTTACAACTGAACGATATGCTCGTTCCAGAACTCAAAGAAATTGCTGACAAACTCAGTGTTAAAGGGTTCAAAAAACTGACCAAACAAGATCTTATCCTTTCTATATTAGATGCACAGGCACTCAATCCTGATGCGGTCAAAGAAATCAAAAAAGCAGAACCAAAGAAAGAAAAACCTACCAAGGCGGAAAAACCAAAGCGCGAACCTAAAAAGCGTACGCCTAAAAAAGAAACTGCTAAAGATGAAACTAAGCAGGAAAAAACACTTTTTGACGCTAATGAAAATAAAGAGCCTGTCGCTACAGAAAAAGTAGCTGAAAAGAAAGAAGACACCAAAGAAAAGCCAAAGCGTGAAAAACGTCCTAGAAACAATGAGGACAATAAGGATCGCCCTAAAAAAGAGAATAAACCACACGACAAACGTGACCATAACAAGCCTCAAGAAAAACGAGAGCAAAAATCACATGACAAGCGTGACAATAAGCCACAACACAAGCCGAAAAAACCTGCATTTGATGTAGAACTAGACGGTGTGATTGGCAGTGAAGGTGTTTTGGAAATGATGCAAGAAGGTTACGGTTTTTTACGTAGTTCTGATTACAATTATTTGAGTTCACCAGATGATATATATGTATCGCCTTCTCAGATAAAATTATTTGGATTAAAGACAGGTGATACTGTAAAAGGAAGCATTCGTCCTCCTAAAGATAATGAGAAATATTTTGCTTTACTAAAAGTAGATACTATCAATGGAAAATTGCCAAATGAAGTACGAGATAGAGTTCCTTTCGATTATTTAACACCACTTTTCCCAGATGAAAGATTAAATCTTTCTGATGATGCTACACCAGGCATATATGCTACGAGAGTAATGGATTTGTTTACTCCTATAGGAAAAGGACAAAGAGGTATGATAGTCGCACAACCAAAAACAGGTAAGACAACTATCTTAAAAGATGTAGCCAATGCTATTGCCAAAAATCATCCTGAAGTTTACTTGATGATATTACTGATAGATGAGCGTCCAGAGGAAGTAACAGATATGCAACGTAGTGTCAATGCAGAGGTCTTAGCTTCTACATTTGATGAAACGGCAGATAGACACGTTAAAGTCTCAAATATCGCTTTGCAAAAAGCAAAAAGACTAGTCGAGTGTGGTCATGATGTAGTTATATTATTGGATTCTATCACGAGATTAGCAAGAGCATACAATACTGTTTCTCCTTCATCAGGAAAAGTACTTTCTGGTGGTGTGGAAGCAAATGCACTACACAAACCGAAAAAATTCTTTGGTGCTGCTCGTAAGATAGAAAACGGAGGTTCATTGACGATACTAGCTACTGCATTGGTAGATACTGGCTCTAAAATGGATGAAGTTATCTTTGAAGAATTTAAAGGTACTGGTAATATGGAATTACAATTGGATAGAAGATTATCTAACAAACGTATTTATCCTGCTATTGACTTAGTTTCTTCTAGTACAAGACGTGAAGATTTACTACTAGACAAAGATGCTTTCCAACGTATGGTTATCTTGCGTAAGTATCTAGCAGATATGACACCAGAAGAATCAATGGAATTTATCTTGAGCAATATGAGAGGAACAAAATCTAATGATGAGTTCTTGCTTTCTATGAATGGATAGATTAAAAAATAAGTAAAAATAGAAAAGGAGTTAGACAAAAGTTTAGCTCCTTTTCTATTTTAGATACTATCTTTCTTTTCTAAGACGTTCTTGTCTGCATAGACCAAAAAACTATTGTTATGAAAAAGAAAATCAATAGCATATTAGGAATACTGATTTTGACAAATATTGTTTTGCTTGCTTGCGGAAAAGAAAAATTGACGCAAAATACTTTTGGAATCAGACATGACAAAACAATAGGTGAGTATGAAGCTGTGGCTACTAACCAAGCGCCATACAATACAACAGATTATCCAGATTTTTCTCCTGTAGTTTCTTTCAGTTATGGATTGGAGGGGACTGCCAATGATGAATATACCGCTACAGGAACATTTATCACATCAGAATGGATTTTGACCGCTGGGCATAACTTTTATGTAGCAGAAGAACAGGCTTTTCCTGCTCCTGCTTCAGGCATTAAGGTACTTGTAGGAAATGACCCTAACAATCCTACTCATGTATTGGATGTAGCAGAAGTCGTATATCACCCTTCTTGGATAACAGAAAACCAAGATTTTATCAAAGCAAATGACATGAGTTTAGTAAGAGTAGAAATACCTTTTAATGCTGTTACTCCTGCTTTATTTAACACAGAAATGGTAGAACAAACAGGAAATACAACATGGTATGCAGGATATGGAGACTATAGTAATGGTAGTAGCCAATTATCAAAAAAGCATGCAATAGAAAACATTCTAGATAGAAAAAATGAAGGAATAACATCAAGCGCAGACGGAGTAAGCTACACTGGCGGTTTATTGGCATTTGATTTTGATTCCCCTTTTAAAGATGGTAACACTCTAGGTGATGATGTCGTCAATGAGGATGAATCGCTCTTGGGAGATGGAACTAGTGATGCTACTCCTACAGAATTTGAAGGAGCTACAGTACAAGGCGATAGCGGAGGACCTATTTTTATGAAGATAAACGGTCAGTGGAAAGTCTGTGGAGTACTATCTGGAGGAGTCAATAAGCCTGTCAAAAAACATCGACAAAGTGATTATGGAGACATTAGTGTTTTTATCAGAACTGCTACTCATAAAGATTGGATAGAATCTGTCATATACTAGAAGAAAAGATGAAGGAGTTGGACAAAAGTTTAGCTCCTTTGTTATTTTTGAGGTTCCATGATAAATAGAAAAGTATATTCCCTAATTGTAGTTACTTGTTTAATTAGCTTGATTTTTACAAGTTGTTCTCTATTGCTTGGAGAAAAAAGTGACGAAGAACTAAGCAAAGATGTCTTACAATATCTAGAGAGTAATTATGAAGGAGAATTTGAAATGACCTATTCTCACTGGATATGCAATGAAGGAAATTTAACCTCAGGCTGTCCTTCTTATGAGTTAGCTTTCATCAATAAAGAAAATCCTAATCGAGCTTTTTATGTTTTAGTTTCTTATGAAAATGATACTATGAAAGTCATTCAAGATGATTATCAAGATTTACTAATTTCTCTATACGCTGAAAAACAAGTAAACAAATTTTTATCAGCAAAACATCAAAACCGTATTGCAGGTGTTGAAGTCAGTTATTTATATCCAGAAAGCGAATTAAATAAAGATAGTATCGCTTTATTTATGAAAAAAGAAGTCGCCCACCAAAGTTATAGTAGAGTTAGTATCGCTATAATCGACACTCTTACAAATGAAACAGAGCTTATGTACGACAGCTTAGTTTGGACAACTATTTTACACCTTGATAGCATGTATGCAAACTCAGGGATTCTAGAAGTTCATTTCTATAATGATAGTATTGAAGGAACTATTCAAGACTTGAAACCTTTTATTTTTACTGGAAACCCACCTCAACAAGAAAAAATCACACACATCTGGTATCTTCAATTTGATATGGACTATTTTGAACAATACAATGTATCCTTAACACCAAAAACTATTGATAGTCTTACGTCAAAAAGAGAATCGTATTATAACTAACTTCTTTTTATCTAAAATTAATTTACAAAACTGACTTTAGCAGCCACCTTTTCACTCCCGTCAGTGTTGCTACTATAAATAATATAGACACCTGTTTTCGCTTTAGAACCATTGTAGTCTTTCCCATCCCAAAGATATTTACCTCCTAGAGCAGAACCTTCATCAACTACATTTCCATAGATATCTGCTATTTTTACATATGCATCTTCTACAAGTCCAGTGATAGAAATTTGTCCTTGATATTCTGGACGAACAGGGTTTGGATAAACCAACACATTATCATGATTTTCAGATGGCTCTGTCGCATCACTAGTGTA
>JBMZDS010000106.1:0-5758 GCA_049614465.1 Chitinophagales bacterium | reverse complement strand
GATTTGATAATTTTTTCATTTCCCAAGCCTCATCATTATGAAAATCAGGAAAACGTAATGCAGGAACTATTTTTTGTTTTTCTTTATTCATATGCATTTAATCCTGCTATTTCACGCCCTTGGGCTAGTTTATTTAATAAAGGCACTAAGTCTTCCATTAAAGCCAATTCTTTTACTCTACGGTCTTTCCAACCTAATTCTAATGGTGCTAATAAATCTGTCAATTTTTCTCCATCAAATATCATCCGATTCATTATTTCATCAATAAACGTTTTTAAGCTTTCGGTTTGAAGATGATGCTTTTCTGCAATCTCTCGTAATTCATTTGCAGTTTCTTTTTCTTTATGATAGGAGCTGATAAATTTATCCCATTTTTAGAGCCGCCATGTTCTCTGATGAATACGATTTCTCCGCTTATCTGGAAAATATTTGGTGTTTTACAGATAGCTGCGGGTATTTTGATATGGATGCCTAAGTGTAGAAAGTATGTGACAGGATTTTTTGTGATTTTTATGTCATTCTTCTCTCTTTACCATCTTACACAAGGTACTTATGATATTGGAGGAGCTATTTTTATGGCAGTCTTACTAGGTATATTATTTTGGAATCCAAAATTCTTAAATAGAAAAAAGAAGTATTAATAAAATAAATTATTGAACATGTATTTTTATAAACCTATATTTCATTTATAGTTGAAAGTTCTTTTTTGAAAATAAAAGAGTCTTATGAAAAGCAATAAATATCTAACATGTCTCATAAAGTAAAATAATAGCAGTATTATTGCGCTATATTTAATCTTTTAAAAAATCAAAAAATGATAAAGAAAATTTTTAGTTTTTCGTTAATTGCTCTAATGTTTACTTTAGTAGCTTGTGGTGGTGGTAGTGATGAAGATAAAATCACTGCGACTGTAGAAAATTTTTATGCTGCAACAGCTGATGGAGACATGGAAGGAATGAAAGAGTACATGACTGAAGACGGTCAGCAACTAATAAGTCTAGTAGAGACTATGATGAGTGCAGAAGAAATTGAAGCAGCATTTGCTGGTGCAGGTGAAGAAGAGTTTAATATTACTGTAACTGACATCGTCATAGATGGAGATAATGCTACATGTATGGTTTCTGACAACAATGATGCAGAAAAACCTGCAGAAGAAATGCAACTAAAAAAAGTAGATGGTGACTGGCTTATACACATGTCTAAAGAAGACAAAGAAGGTATGTAATCTGTTGATATTGATAGCACTCCTTATTGTAGGATGCAGTCAATCTTCAGAGTCATATACAGACATCAATGAAAATTCTTACAGGCTTTCCAATACTGAATTGGAAAGCCTTTTTGGTGGAGAGATAATCTTGCGTAGAGGTCATGGACGTCTAAGCGATATGATTTCTACCTTTCTACAAGAGCAAAATGGGGTTACTCATAGTGGCATTATTGTCAAGCGAAACGATTCTTTATTTGTCATACATTCGCTATCTAGCAGCGTATCGGATATAGATGGTATACAATTACAACCATTAGATGAGTTTGTCGCACGCTCTAAAGACAGTACACTTATCATCACACGATTACAGTCAGATTCTGACACAGTTCTTGCGCAGATTCAAAAAGATGCTTTCTACTATCTAGGGCAAGAAATTGCTTTTGATCATTCATTTGATTGTTATGATAGAGATGAATTTACTTGCTCAGAATTGATCTGGCAGATACTAGAGCAGAACGATTATATCGACATTCCTGATGCAGAAGAGCAGCGAAAAGCATACAATTCGTTGAATTATTTTTACAATGATTCTGTCTTTGATATAGTGCTAGCGCATTGATTTAGCATTACTTTTTTACTAGACTATCATAAGTAGCTTGTATATTCTTGAGCTTAGCTTCTTTTTCACTTATTTTTCCCTGTACCATAGCGATTTTAGTATCTATCAATTTGAGTTGAAAACTCTGCTGTGCGTACTCTTTATCCTTTTCTAGTTTCCCTAGTTCACGCTTGTCCCAGTTGAGCGATTTAGTCATTTTCTCGATAATCCCTTCTAGGTCAGTAACACGTTTACCTATTTTCCCCTCATTGATTTTGCTGCGTCCTTCTTTTACTTTGTCAAAAAGAGTATTGATTTTTGTATCAACTTCTTTTTTGTGCAATTGTCGCATGGCAGTTTTGGTATATTCTGTACGAATATCTTTCAAGCGATTGAATAAATTTTTGAAGTTGGGATTATCTAGCAAGTCTTTTTCTACTTGTTCGAGTTGTAGCATCAATCCTTTGTGTATTTCTATCGAGTTAGCATCAAATTCTTTTTTATGCTCTTTTCGTAGTGATTTTAAAGCATCGAACAATAAATCTAAATCCAATTTGTAAGCATCTATTTTATCATTACTTACTGTTTGATTCTCTTTTTTGAAATCCAAAACACGCTTCCAAAAATCACTGCACTCATCAAATACCTGCTTGCTATAATCCTCTAGAAGCATTATTTTGTCTTTCAAATGAGCAATTTCATTATCAAAACTTTCAAGCAATTTTGATTGTATGAGTGTATTGCCCCATTCGAGTTCAATATCCCTGACTTTGCCTACGTTTTTAGCTTTTATTTCTTCAGGGAGTAGATTAGGGTCTGCCATCGTACGCTTATGCGTTTCGATTGTTTTTGGTAGTTTTCCTTCTCCTTTTTTCCAAGCATCAAGTTTTTCTTTTGTGCCTTTTCTTTGTGTCAAGACATACAAATCTATACTCAAGTCCATTGCTTGAAACTCTACTGCCAACCAAACTTTCTCTTCGGTTTCTCCTTCTAATAAAAATCGTTTGTTCATGATACTTTATATCATTTACTTTTTTCAATAAAACTTCCTCTTGGCGAACAAATTTTATTCTCTTGTTTAGAAAATTAAATCAATCATTAATACCATTTGGTATTCGTACTTTTGTACTGTGAAAATGAGATTACCTCAAATATCGTGCAAAATTAAACAAAGTATTGCTCAATTGCGAAAAGGATTTGCTGCTCAGCGAAAAATGAGCCCTCCTTTTAGAGAAAAATTAGTGAGAGAGATGCTTGATAAACAAACACCTAAAGAAGCAGGCGTCTTGATTTTATTGTATGAAAACGATGAGGAAATGTACATTGCTTTTACTCAGCGACATACTTACAAGGGAGTACATAGTGGACAAATAAGCCTGCCTGGAGGGAAAGCTGAAACTGTTGATATAGATTTTGCGGCTACAGCTATTAGAGAGACAGAAGAAGAAATAGGTGTTTTACAAAGTGATATTGCACTTCTTGGAGAACTTACGGAGTTATATGTTCCGCCAAGCAATTTTATGATTTACCCCTTTGTAGGAGCGTATTATGATGGAAAGCCTGATTTTGTCAAAGAAGAGGCGGAAGTCGCAGAGATTTTAGAAATTAAATTGAGTGATTTGCTAGATGAAAAGAATATTCAAGAGTACAAATTAGAAAGAAGAGATTTTACCTATAAAACACCTGCTTATTTTATTAATGGTAAAATTATCTGGGGCGCAACAGCAATGATTTTGAGTGAATTTTTGGATGTAGTTAAGAATTTGCAATCAATGCGTCAATAAAATATCAGCCCACATAGTCGCATGTATTTTTAATCCTTCATGACTAAAATGACAGTCATCATATCTATATTCATTACCCAGTAAGTCTGTATTCGGTCCATGAAAAATACCTTGATTTTCATTAGCTAAATCTTGTTGTGCTTGTTGCAATGCAAGATCAGGTTGTAGAACTGTTCCACATCGAGTAGCAGAAGCCACAAAAATAGGTGCATCTATTCCCATAGAGCGAATTTGATTGGCTAGCAATAAAAAATCGTTTTGATATATATTACCATTTTCTTCGGGCGTTATATCTGGTCTGAAATAATGATTATTAGATTCGCCTTGATGCCACAAAATATGCGTTATCTCATGTCCATTTTCTTGTAAACTTTCTATTGTATTGACAATAAGATGATTTAGATTGCCCGTATTAGGCACCCATTGTTGTACAGAAGTTCCTCCTATTGCTGCTGGAGCGAAGATGATTTCTTTCGCAAAATTATTCTCCATCAGAATGTCACCAAGTCTAGACCATACACTTCCGCCACCACCATTTGAGCCAAGTAGCGGATCAGCAAGTGGATATAACTCTCCATCATAAAAATTGCTCAATGAATAACAGGAAGCTGTATAAAGTGTTTCACCAGCATTTGCCGAATTGGACTGTCCTAGTACGAGTATTACTGCTTTTTCATGCTTTGTAATAGATGATATATTGCATTCTTCTGTCCCAAATCCTTCTGCGTGTAGTGGTAGATCTTTTTCACAAGAAATAGTGAATAAAGCGAAGGCAACTAATAAATAGGATACATGTTTTATCATTTAGTAAAGGTAAGAAAAGTGTACATTTGTTTTATGGAAAAAGAATATACTGTCAAAGGAATGCACTGTAATAATTGTAAAACAAGGGTAGAAAAAATGTTGTCTACAGTTGTAGGCGTACAATCTGTATCTATTGACTTGCAAAAAGAAAAAGCAATGATAGTATCAAATGAGGCTATCACAATAGAACAATTACAAAATGCTTTGCCTGAGAGTTTTCAGTTAAGTTAATTTTTCAAACTATTGTTGTTCAATAGATTTTTGACTACGCAACCAATAATGAGCGTAAGCAATCTCTCCAACAGGAAGAAGTAATAAACCAAAAAATAGCAATAACGTACTCTTCTTTAGTCCGCCAAATATTTCGCCTAATTGGATAGAGATTATTTTAGCTAAAATCCCTCCTTCAAGCAATTCATTCATTTTAGTATCTAGCATTTCATCTGCTATATCAGGAGAAAGACCAGCTTTTTCAAGTAGTTTTTCTATTCCTTTTTTTACTGCCCATGAGACTATTTTTACTTGAATAGTTTTTGTCAAGACCAATCCTATTTTTTGCAATATGGGCTTTTCGTGATTTTCTAGCTGCTGCAATATCTGGGAGTATTCATCAAAGACTAGTAGAACACCTACATCAAGCGCATTGGCGGGAGTGAGTTCTAATAAAAGATTGTCTTCACAAAATTCACAAGCATATTCTCCTGTGGTCAGTGCCGATGCCCATTCATCACCAATACTTTCAGATAAAATGGATGACAATTCTTCCATTTGAATGGTTATTTCTTGCTCTACATTTTTATGAATTGCATTGATAGCACCATACTTAAATCCCGTATAGATGGCAAAAATAGGAATTCCTATAAGCCAAACGTAAGACAGTATTTTTAATGACCAATGTCTCCTTTCTGCTAAAATGTACTTACGGAAAATGATAACTGCAGTTATTGAAGCTATAGCGCTTACTAATAGACTAATTAGAATGTTTTTGACAAAAATCATAACATCTATATGCTCCAATAATGCCAATACTAAGTCCCATTTTTCTTTCCAATCCATTTTACTGTATTTATTTGAAGGTGAAAATAATTAAATATGTGCGTATTTTTCAAAAGGAAAGCCTCAATCTCGAATTATCTTGTGAAAAAATGATTTACTTTGCATTAGTCAAAACAATAACAAAGTGAAATTTGATAAAAAAGACCTCAACAATGAAAGGCTAGTCGAGATGTATCAAGCTATCTTGAAGCCAAGAATGATAGAAGAAAAAATGCTCGTTCTTCTTCGTCAAGGCAAAATCTCAAAATGGTTTGCAGGAATAGGACAGGAAGCCATATCTGTAGGTACTACACTAGCGCTTCAATCAGA
>JBMZDS010000105.1:0-5760 GCA_049614465.1 Chitinophagales bacterium | reverse complement strand
CTGACTCATCAGTTTCTTCTTCGTCCTCTTGGCTCGGAGGCTTACTAAAAGGTGAGTCAGGTGAAAATCCTCCAGTTCCGTTTGTACCACCACCATTTTCATATGTTCCTCCTCCTATTTCTATTATTTGAGGACCATCATCATCTTCTTCTGTTCCAAAATCTATTATTTGAGGTGTAGAACCAGCTCCCCCATTAGCAGGAGAAGCTTCTCCTGTTTTCATTCTTTCTAAAAATAATTTCGCTTTATACTCAGTAGAAACTCCATAAATAAATGATTTACCATTTTCTCCTTTGACAACTCTCTTCCCTCCATCAACTGCTTTTATAGCACTATTGATATCATTGTATGAAGATACAATTTCTAGATTTGTCCCATTAAAATTGAAGTATATCCAATCTCCTAAACCAGTTTTAAGATAAATATGGAAGAAATCAGGAGTATTTAATCCCATTCGGTGTCCCATTTCTACCCAACCTTCTATCTTCTTATGTACTTCTTTATCACCAATAAAAGATATGCCTATTTTACCTTCTGACAAGTATCTTCTATTGACATCATCATACACCAAATCAACATCTGTCAAAATGATCGATTCTTTAATTTCTTTTGGTTTCTTAAAAAAGCCAGTAGTTGCAATCTCGTCCTGCATTTTGACAAGTGTCTTTTCACTGACAAACTCTGCAAATTGACGCTGCAAATCTTCATTTTCATAATTGACATCTTCTTGATCAAAATTGTCTTCAAACCAATAGTAGCCAATTTTCTCAAGTACTGTTTTATCCAATTCCATTGGTAAAGCAAGTGTAGCATTTATTTTATACTCCCCTTCTGAAAGATTTGTAGTCACATTACCTGCTGCTCTATCTACTATTCCCATTAGTTCCAAGCCCAAATCAAGACTACCTTCGCCATAGACATCATTATTTTCTGGATTAAATATCAAAATATTGCCTTTCATGACCATGTCTTGATTATCTAATTTTTCTTCATTACCAAATGCATATTCATTATTAGCATCACGATGCTCTAGCATATTAGTCGCTTCTATCAACGGGATATCACTCGCAAGCACATTCGTATTAAGAATATTAGTATAAAGAGGGTCTATAGACATTTTACTAATAAAAATACCTGTTCTTACTTTTTCACCATTAGAATTGACTGCTTCAGATACATTCATGCGAAGGGATTGAGGATTTATCTCTGTATGAATATTGATATAATCCGATGCTACATAGTCATTTTGAAAATCTACTCGTACAAATCCATTAATCTTTGGATTGTCTAAAGAAGATATAAACTCTACATCTCCATAAAAATTAACATTAGGGTAGACCACCAATTGCTCACTTTGAGACACATCTCCTACACCATATAAGATATGTTCTGGAGGTGCTTGATTTTTCTTTTTCTTATCTATCATAGTAGAATCAGCAACTATCACAGTTATCTCAGACAAATCTATACGTTGCACTTCTCCTTCCTTGGGTTGATAGATGTATTCCCCTCTAGCAGTCATTTTATTTTTACCCTCAATAGTCGCTGTTACATTTTCTATCCTATGCTTCTTTGATATGGCATCAGCTTCTATGATTGCATTATTGATTGACTTCATCTCTGCATGTGGATGAATACTCAATTTGCCATCCCCTGGTATCACTCTTGAATCTGCTACTAGTATTTCGGTCACATCACTCGCATCCATTATAGAAGTAGTCAAACTATAAGTTACTTTTTTTGCAGTGAATGTAAGACTGTCTTGGTCTGGATGTATAGAAGTAAACTCTGCTCCTACTTCTTGTCCTTCTGGCATTGAAAATTCAAGTATTTTTTCATCTATATCCCAGAAAAACTCATCTATAGATGTCATATATTGATTGTATCCAAATTCGGTTGGATTGTCTTTTAGATTTGATTTAAAGAAACCTGTATTCTCTTCAAAATTTACGTGCGCATTCACATTAGGCGTATTAAATGTAACCTTATCACCTTCTATGGATTTAATCTCAAGACTAGCAGTATCTGCTAAAATTTCTTGCCCCTTAAAATGAAACAAATTTGAGCTCAATCCTGCATCATCCCAATCAGCGACTCCACTTCCTATTACACGCTTATCAGTTACTGTCAAATCTCCATTCATTGTTATCTTATCATACATCTCAAACGGGTATTCTGGATTACTCGCGATAGTCATTGTATCTTGATAAGGCACCCAACGGACTTTATTGTTACTACTACTAGCTTTAGGTGCTTCATATTCTCCTCTAGATTCTCCCATATTAAAAACAGAAGCGACACAATGTAACGAGTCTGGATAAAAAGCAATTTCAGTGGCATCAATATCTGCTGTCATGTATTGTACTTTACCATCTCCTGTGAGACCTTTACTATTGAGTGTAATATCACTAATAAAAGTTCCTTTTCCTTGATACAAAGCAAAGCCTTCCTCCGGTGCTTCCAGAAAAAAACCAAGTGTAAAATCATCTTGTACTCTCAATGGTTCTCTTATCTCAGGGAAAATATTAGCAGAATATAATACTCCATCAAAGACAATATTATGAAAATTAATATGACTCAATGAATCCATGACAAAAGGATCTAACTCATAGAAAAAATCATCTCTTGAATATGTTCCATTTCTAATGTTATTATTCTCAAAATAAACTTTTGATTTTTCATTGGATGTAAAAACAGGAAATTGAGCCAAATCTGCTCTACCTGATTTATTGATAGGAATATTAATATTGATATCTCCATCTAATTCTTCAATAACTGTATTGAGTGGACGCAATAGTGGATTTCCTTGTGCATCTGTCTTATCCCCATCAGGAATATTGAGAATAAAAGTATCTATTAAAGGTACATCCATATCGAAAGAATCATAAATAAAATAATTTTCTCGACCAAATACATCTACTCTACCACAAAAAAACATTCCATCGAAAAGCATATCTCGATCTTCTTGAATAATGATTCTTCCGCTATCAGGGAAAAACTCTGTCATAGTAGCATAGCTAATAGGAACATTATCAACTCCTTCAAGTATAATATCATTGCTCTTCATATCTATACGACCATTTTGCTTATCGGTTGTAGATTTTATAGAAATATTATCATAATCTTTAAATTTAGCATTTGCTCTGACATAGTGGTTGACTTTATCTTTTACTTTTATGATACTCGTTTTTTCATCATAAGTAATAAATCCTTCTTGCACTAATTGGAACAAAAGAGGCTTTGCTTGCTGCTCAGTCATTGTAGGAGAAATCAATTTTGCATATACATCAGCAGGAATTATTTGAGTGTCATAACTCTCGCAATATTTATTGAGTATAGACAACGGATCATAACTTACGTTACCTCTTATTTTTTTCATCTTTTGATCACTGAAAAACTCATTAGATTCATAAAAAGCGGGTTTTATGCCTGAAGTACTTATTGTGTTTATCTCTATAAAATCTTCACTGAGTGTCCAAGTTACTACATCTGCTTCAAATTCTATATTATGATATGAGTCCAAAAATTTAGACTTTGATAAACTTGTTTCTCCTTTTACTAATTTTACCATATCCTCTATAATCGTATACGTCAAATTAATACTAGGATGAAAAATAGAATCGTTATCAAAATACAATGAAACCTCTGCATCATTCGCTGTTATTTTATCATCTCTGTCTATCGTCACATATTCAGATGTTGCTGTCAATACTTTTTGAGTTGAATTTGGCTTATAAATAGTCAACTTTGATTCTTCTCCTTCATTTCGCCCTAGTACTTTTGAGCCAGCTAAAGTAAAACCACCTTCATATATAATGTTTTCTGTAATTTGTTGCGGAGGAACTTTCTCACTACTGGCTGCAAATCTTGGAAAATTTTTATTGTTTGACATCAATTTATCTTCCAACACTCCATTTACAGGTGCTTCAAAATACCCTTCATACACAAAAAAAACAGAGTCTACCACATAGTTTTGCTTTGACATATCAATAATATAATCATCAAAAACACAGTATACATCCGCCTTAGGCAATCCTACTTTTGTCCAATCTACTTCTCCATGACTAGCTTCCCAAGTTGTTTCAAACACATAGTATTTTCCACCAGAATTATAGACATTAATCGTATCTGTAGGAGTCGCACCCATTATATCTGTTTTGGGAGCTGATACTACAGGACCTCTATCTCCATATGACAAAGAAAATGCATCACTTGTCATATACCATGATTTTGCTTTACTATCAAACAATGCATTTTTCTCAAGCAAGGGAATAGAAAACTCTAAAAATTCAGTTGTTGTTTTAGTATCTCCTTTTTTAGAATTGAGCATCACCTGCATCAATACTTCTTGCCAATCTTCCAATCGCTCACTTTCTAATTCTATCTCTATAAGTTTGAGATAAGTTTCTGTAACGATTTGCAACTGTGGAGATGTTTTTCCTTTCAACTTAAGCATCTGATTGGTTGTAGCGATAAGATTATCTAAATGGACATCAGTAAATGTACCATCTTCTACTTTTTTCTCAAATGTCTTCGCTAAGTCTTTTAAATTATCCTTCTTAGTTGCTTCAAATTTTTTAATCAAACCATCCACAAAAGCATCATGGTCTGCAGGTAGTGTATCTATCGTCTGCGCACTCACATACACTCCAGATATAACCAATATAAGTAGTAAACAAAATCTTTTCATTGCTATTATTTTTATGATATTACTTCTGATATAGAAGTGCTACCCAATTATCTTTTTCTTTTTCAGCTACAAGTGTAAATTTCAAATTGCTTGCCAAATCCAAAATACGATGCTTATGTTTTGTTAAAATTCCACTCAACATTATCAATCCATTCGCTTCTACTTTGGTTTCTAAAGATGATAAATTTTCTTCAATTGCCAAAGTGTTTACATTGGCGAGTACGATATTATACCTTTTCTTAGGTACGACTTCTACGCCCCCAAGCGCAGTTTCTATGTTATCACAATCATTTAACGAAGCATTGATAATTGTATTTTCTACTGCGGGTTCTTCTACATCATTTGCAAATATTGATTTTGCACCCATTTTTTCTGCCAAAATGCTCAAAATCCCTGTTCCTGTCCCGAAGTCAAGTATTTCTTTTTCATTAAAATCTAAATTCAACATATGAGATATCATCATAAATGTAGTCGCATGATGTCCTGTCCCAAAAGCCATTCTTGGTTCTATATCTATCGTATATGCTGTAGTAGAAGGCGGATGAAATGGTGCTCTTACCGTACACTTATCATCGATAATAATAGGTTGAAAATTACTTTCCCATTCTTCATTCCAGTTTTTATTCTCCAAATCTGAAACTTCATATCGCAATGTATTGAAGATAGGAATAGTCATCAAAGCACTACTCAAAATTTTCTTATCAAAAGTATCTTGTTCAACATACCCCACTAATGTATCTTCATCTTTTTCTTCAAAAGAGTCGAATCCTATAGTTGACAATATTGCAATCAGCATTTCGTTTTTCGCTTGCGTATCCGTAAATGTTACGATTTTATAGTTTTTCACAATTATTGAGCATTGATGATTTGAATAAATGATTGAGCGTCTAATGATGCACCTCCAACAAGTCCACCATCTATATCAGGGCAACTAAAAAGTTCTTTTGCATTACTAGGCTTTACACTTCCTCCGTATAGAATAGTGGTGTTTTCAGCGATTTCATTTCCGTATTTTTCGGCTATTTTTTGGCGAATAAAATGATGTACTTCTTGTGCTTGCTCTGCACTTG
>JBMZDS010000104.1:0-5784 GCA_049614465.1 Chitinophagales bacterium | reverse complement strand
AGACGCTAAATGTAGCAGATATGTACCGTAAGAAAGGAGATTATTCTACTTCTCGATCATATGCTTACAAAGCAGCTGAATTGAAAACAGGATGGGGAGCACCTTATGTACTTATAGGAAGATTATATGCTTCTAGCGGATCTAGATGTGGAGAAGGTACAGGATGGGATAGTCAAGTAGTTGTATGGGCTGCAATAGACATGTGGAATAAAGCAAAGTCGATAGATGCTGGTGTAGCTACTGAAGCACAAAACCTTATCAATCAATATTATGCATATATGCCTACAAAATCTGAGATATTTATGCGTAATTTGAATGTAGGAAATAGTTATTCTGTCCCTTGCTGGATAGGAGCTACTACAACTATTCGCTCTAGTGACTAGTCATGCTTTTGTAAAAAAAACTATTGAAACATATTGTTTGAAAACAAATTATAGAAAAGGTCGTTCATCGTTTTGAATGACCTTTTTTAATTTACCTCAAATAATGAAAACAACAATTAAAATATTTAGTACAACTATACTTTTAGTAGTAACGGCTATAGCAATAGCACAAAACCCCACAGATGACTTAAGTCATATCGTAGATTCTGTAGCTAAAAACTGTGATGGCCCTAAATGGGGACAAGATAGTATAAAAGCATTGACCAATCAATCTCTGTATCGAGAGTATTATAGGCAAAAAAACTATAAAGATGCTGCTGTAGGATGGAGATATGTATTTATGAATACGCCTAAAGGAAGTACTTATATCCCTGTAGATGGTGTCAAAATATTTGAGTCTTTTGCAAAAGAAGTAGGCAAAGAAGATGCAATGTATGAAAATTATATAGATACAATACTTTCTATCTATGAAGTAAGAAGCGAATGTTTTGGTATTACTGCTGACTTGAAAATGCGTAAAGCATTTGCATGGTACAAATATAGAAATAAAGGAAATGAGGAGTTTGTTTACAACCTTTTCAAAGAAACAGTTGCACTTTATGAAGTGGAAAATAAAAAAAATGAGATTAGCTCCGCATTTTTGACACCATGGATATTGATGGCTATCAAAGCGCATAAAATAGCCAATGTAATAGATGCTAGTGAAGTACTAGATGTATTTGAGCAAATATCTGCAATAGCAGACTATAATATCGATATAGGGAATAATACAAAAGGATATAACAATGCAAAAGACAAAACATTTGAATACCTAAATACAAATATCATTATCGATTGTAACAATATCGTGCCTATTGCAACAAAAAAATACAATGAAAACCCTACTGATACTTCGACTGTTATCAAAGTATACAAAATGCTTAAAGAAGTAAAATGCTATGATGCGCCATTTTTCCTAGACGCCACTTTGATTGTTTTTGAAGAGCAACCAAGTGCTGCTTTAGCGAAATTTATCTCTAAAAGATATGCTGATGCTAGCGATTATGACAATGCTATCAAATATGCACTATTAGGTGTTGACTTAGAAGAAGAAGCTGACCAAAAAGCATTGCAGACGCTAAATGTAGCAGATATGTACCGTAAGAAAGGAGATTATTCTACTTCTCGATCATATGCTTACAAAGCAGCTGAATTGAAAACAGGATGGGGAGCACCTTATGTACTTATAGGAAGATTATATGCTTCTAGCGGATCTAGATGTGGAGAAGGTACAGGATGGGATAGTCAAGTAGTTGTATGGGCTGCAATAGACATGTGGAATAAAGCAAAGTCGATAGATGCTGGTGTAGCTACTGAAGCACAAAACCTTATCAATCAATATTATGCATATATGCCTACAAAATCTGAGATATTTATGCGTAATTTGAATGTAGGAAATAGTTATTCTGTCCCTTGCTGGATAGGAGCTACTACAACTATTCGCTCTAGTGACTAGTCATGCTTTTGTAAAAAAAACTATTGAAACATATTGTTTGAAAACAAATTATAGAAAAGGTCGTTCATCGTTTTGAATGACCTTTTTTAATTTACCTCAAATAATGAAAACAACAATTAAAATATTTAGTACAACTATACTTTTAGTAGTAACGGCTATAGCAATAGCACAAAACCCCACAGATGACTTAAGTCATATCGTAGATTCTGTAGCTAAAAACTGTGATGGCCCTAAATGGGGACAAGATAGTATAAAAGCATTGACCAATCAATCTCTGTATCGAGAGTATTATAGGCAAAAAAACTATAAAGATGCTGCTGTAGGATGGAGATATGTATTTATGAATACGCCTAAAGGAAGTACTTATATCCCTGTAGATGGTGTCAAAATATTTGAGTCTTTTGCAAAAGAAGTAGGCAAAGAAGATGCAATGTATGAAAATTATATAGATACAATACTTTCTATCTATGAAGTAAGAAGCGAATGTTTTGGTATTACTGCTGACTTGAAAATGCGTAAAGCATTTGCATGGTACAAATATAGAAATAAAGGAAATGAGGAGTTTGTTTACAACCTTTTCAAAGAAACAGTTGCACTTTATGAAGTGGAAAATAAAAAAAATGAGATTAGCTCCGCATTTTTGACACCATGGATATTGATGGCTATCAAAGCGCATAAAATAGCCAATGTAATAGATGCTAGTGAAGTACTAGATGTATTTGAGCAAATATCTGCAATAGCAGACTATAATATCGATATAGGGAATAATACAAAAGGATATAACAATGCAAAAGACAAAACATTTGAATACCTAAATACAAATATCATTATCGATTGTAACAATATCGTGCCTATTGCAACAAAAAAATACAATGAAAACCCTACTGATACTTCGACTGTTATCAAAGTATACAAAATGCTTAAAGAAGTAAAATGCTATGATGCGCCATTTTTCCTAGACGCCACTTTGATTGTTTTTGAGAAACAACCAAGTGCCGCTTTAGCAAAATTTATCTCTAAAAGATATGCTGATGCAGAAGATTATGACAATGCTATTAAATATGCACTATTAGGTGTTGATTTAGAAGAAGAAGCTGACCAAAAAGCATTGCAGACGCTAAATGTAGCAGATATGTACCGTAAGAAAGGAGATTATTCTACTTCTCGCTTGTATGCGTACAAAGCGGCTGAATTGAAAACAGAATGGGGGGCGCCTTATCTGCTTATTGGTAAATTATACGTTTCTAGTGCTTCCATATGTACCGACACAGAACTAGAGAGTAAAGCCGTGATTTGGACAGCCATAGACATGTGGAATAGGGCAAAATCTATAGACGCTTCAGTTGCTACAAAAGCTCAAGACCTAATCAATCAATACTGGGAATATTTGCCTACAAGAAAAGAACTCTTTATGTATACTTTAAATTCTGGAGATTCATATGCAGTAGGATGTTGGATTGGAACACATACTACAGTTCGTTCCAGTGATTAAGTCTTATATTTGAGCGACCATTTTTTATTTTACATATATGAACTCTAGGTATTCTTTTCTTACATTGATTTTTGTCGCTCTAATGATGAGTTGTAGTCCCGACCTACAAGAAGCCAAAGAAATAGAAGAAGTAGGGCAAAAAATCATGAGCGAACATGGAGACAATGTTGAGATAATACAAACTGACAAAGGGAATCCTACACTCCGAATCACCGCTAATAAAGTCATCAGATACGAAGCGGAGGAGCCTTATATGGAATTTCCTGAAGGGATGAGTATCTATGTCTATGGAGAAGAAGGAGAGGTAGAGTCTGTACTCAATGCTGACTATGGAAAGATGAGCGAAGGAAGTACTGAAATGATCGCTGAAAACAATGTAGTAGTCGTCAATAGTACTGGTGAGCAACTCAATACAGAGCATTTAGTTTGGGACTCTGAAGCACAAAAAATACGATCAGAAGGTTATGTCAAAATATCTACTCCTACAGAAATCATCTATGGAACGAGATTTGAAGCTGATGAAAATTTCACCAATTATCAGATAGATAGTGTAATAGGGACTGTAACGATCAAAGAAGGAGAATTTTAATCCTCCTCCTCCATTGTATCAGCTATTTTAATACGATAAGAATTTCCTGTTGAAATAGTAAGTGAATTATCTCTCAACCAAGGATTGAGCAATTTTATCATTTTGTACGTAGTACCATTATCGATAGCATATTGTGCCAAATCAGGGATAGAAGTCTCTTGTATGACCTCCTCATATGGATAAGAAGAGTACAAATCATCATCTGTAAAATTAAATCCAAACTCTTCTGGATTTTCAAAAATAGATTTGAATGCTAGAATACGAAATACATATCGAGAAGTCTCTGTATTAAGATATAAATCGTAATAATTATCTACCATTTGATCATTCAATCGATTTTGTAGACCTCCCATTCCCATGTTATATGAAGCTGCTGCTAATGTCCATGTTCCGAACTTTGCCTTTGCCTCTTTTAGATATTGACAAGCAACTTC
This sequence comes from Chitinophagales bacterium, assembly GCA_049614465.1. Taxonomy (GTDB): domain Bacteria; phylum Bacteroidota; class Bacteroidia; order Chitinophagales; family UBA8649; genus JBMZDS01. The sequence goes on along the minus strand of JBMZDS010000104.1, from coordinate 1,391 downwards.
TGTTGATTTTAGTAAATGATATCGCTCATCTACCTCATCATTTATCTCAAGTCCATATCCTTTACCTGTTTGCTTCATTATCTGCCAAAATCCGGCTGCCCCAGCTGGAGAAACTAAGTTTTGTAAATTGCTCTCTGCTACACATAAGTATACAAAATCTTGTGGCACTCCATTTTTATCTAGGATAGCTTTTATTTCTTCAAAATACTTATTGGACAATTTATAGTTGAGTATTGTACTTGAATGCCAAAATGTATTTTTCAATAACTCTTTGTCCAAACGCTCACGTACTTCATAATCATAAATAGGTACTTCTTCACCTGCAAAGAACATATCGCCCGTTATACGAACAGGATGAATACGCTGAGGAGGAGCTTCTTCTTCTCCATCATCTCCACTTTCAAAAGGAATAATACTCGCTGTTACGATTTTTGTATTGGGTATGTAATCTTGATTATTTTGTCGAATATAATTGAATATAATCAACAAAAAAACAGTAACGGATATGGGTAACCACAATTTTCTGTACATAAACATTATTTTTTTCTAAAGACAGGTATCATAGAGCAAGATTCTCCAAACATCAATGCCTTTGCAATGGGTTGTAGTTTTGCTATCAAGGCTGTATATACATTTGGAGATAGTTTTCTATCGCCACAACCTTTGATGACTATACGTTTGTCTTTGTATGGACTTTCATCCATATTTTCTATATGTTTTATTAAAAAAAGCTGCTCTGCTGCTGCTTTGTCTTCGGCAAATATAGTTGATTTGCTCACATTTTCAAGATGTGATGCTACAAGCATGTATGCCCACATCGGTATAATCGCATCCGAAGAGCAATAGATATAGGTCATTTTGTCTTGAAAAATCGAAAAATCGAAATCTTTTAAAGCAGTTCTGAAATCTTCTTCTTTGAGTAATAGCTCTTTAAAAAGTAATGGCTTTAAATCAAAACCCACAAGCATTGCATCTTTATAGATGAACGCTTGTGGATCTAATTGTATAATTGCCTTTTTGGCTACTTTATTTTCGAGTGGCTTATTAGGCATTAAAAAAGTCTTTCTCTAAAAGAAATTAAATCTATTGTCTTCTATATCAGCAGCATCTTGCATAGCATCTTGCATTTTGATTTGAATAGAAGAGTTCATGCTAGAACTAATACCTTGCTTAACAAAATCGGTACTCGTAGCATCTAAAATAGCTCCAGGTGTAGTTGATGTTACTTTAACAACAAACACTCCATTTTCACCTACTATAGGCGCAGACATTTGTCCTTCTGTCAAACCCATCGCTGCTCCCACTACTGCAGGTTCTGCTCCTGTGCCTACAGTTTTATTGTTAAAATTAACTCCATTAGCAGGAGTTACAGTTTTCCCATTAGCACTTGC
>JBMZDS010000103.1:0-5798 GCA_049614465.1 Chitinophagales bacterium | reverse complement strand
AGAGTTGATACATAAATACTATTTAGTTTGAGTAGATTAGCTGTGTAGTTTAATTATGAGTAACTATTCATTAAGAGAAATTACCCACCATGCACCCAAAATCAAGAATATCATCCATTATTAAAGCAAACAATCTTGATTCTTCAGTTACAGATTTACCTACTTTCAATTTATCAGACTTAAAAATAGTATCGGATTTGAAATTTGAATTGCCTACCAATTTAAGGCTTGGGCATTTGATAGAAAGAATTGTGGCAAAACTTGTTGAATCATCATCCAACTTCAAAATACTTTATGAGAATATTCAAATAGAAGATAAAAAACAGACATTAGGTGAAATTGATTTTATCATTGAAGAACTAGCGACTCAACAAATCATTCATTTAGAACTTGCTTATAAGTTTTATTTATTCGATCCGAGTATTTCTTCCGCACACATCAACAACTGGATAGGACCAAACAGAAATGATTCTTTAGTCAAAAAGCTAGACAAACTAAAACGCAAACAATTTCCTTTATTAAAGCATGATTCTACTAAATCAGCACTTAAAAATATTGAAGTTGAAAAAATTACACAAGCATTATGCTTTTTAGTTTCGCTGTTTATTCCGTATCAATACAAAGCAGACTTCAATCCAACTTATACAAAAGCGATTAAAGGCTATTATTTAGATTTGGAAACATTTATCAAGTTTGACCACTCGTCAAAATCATATTATCTCCCCCTGAGAAAAGAATGGGGAATAGCGCCTTCTGGCAATCAAATCTGGCATACTTTCGATGAAGTAAAAGAACAAATTGAAATAATAATCTCAGAAAAAAAAGCTGTCTTGTGTTGGCAAAAATACAATGACACTTACTCTCAGTTTTTCATTACTTGGTGGTAATGATTTTTATTTATTTCCCATTATTCTATTTATCAATTTCTCCATCATTTCCTTGCCTCCGCCTTCTGGAGGTCCTGCTACAGATTCTTCCATATAGTAGCCTTCTTCACCATTATCAGTCAATATAAATTTGAAAATAAAATCATTGGGATTATCTGCTTTTCCAGTAAAAGTACCAAAGCGCAAATCATTGAACTGAACTTTTTCCTCTAAAGGTGAAACTGTAAAATAATCATCGCTAAACCAACGCAATTTCTGAATCGTATAATCAGTTTCGGTTTTATTGAGCAAATGGTGATTCTTTTCGACCTGTATAAATTCGATTTCCCCCTCATCAAACCATGAATATTGTCCCATATAGAAATACTCATCGGTTTCGGCTGTACAATTCCAAAGAATATTATTCATAATCGTAGCATTGGTAATAAATCGCTCTACAGGAATATTTTGTTTTTGCAAAGCAGTCTCAAAAACATGATTGATGCGTTGCTTATTGACTACTGTAAACAATAAATAAAAAGAACTCAAAGCAATACCTGCATATGTCCAGTTTCTTCTTGTTTTACTCTCTCTAGCAAAACGAGATGCGACTATCAAACAAAGCAAAAACGGAACCGTGTACATAGGATCGACAACAGAAACCGTACTCCATGCCACTCGCATATCCGAAAAAGGGGCAAATAATTGTGTCCCATACATGGTAAAACAATCCAAAATAGGATGTGTAATCAAGGAGAAGAAAAATAACCATTGCCAGTCTCGAAGATTAGCTTCGGGAGTTTTCCAAATATTTGTAAAATATGATTTTTTACTCGTCCAATAAAACAAAAATGCTAAGCCCAATCCTGCTATAATAGTCGGAACAATCGTTGTAGGAAAAATAATTTTAAACACAAAATCGAGTGCAAATCCAACTAAAACAATAGCAACTGCTCTACAAAATATGGCAATCCACTTATGATAAGCACTCTGATATATTCGATGAACCAACCATCCAAAGATAACTGCACCTATAATGGAAAATAAAATCGAGTGACTTATGCCTCTGTGAAAGGCTAAATTGTCAATATTGGACAGAAAAAACTTGCCTAATACATCCAAATCTGGAATAGTACCACCTACAGCGCCAAAAAGTAATGCACGATTGCCAATTTTCTTTCCTAAAACAACTTCTCCGGCTGCTGCGCCCAGCACTATTTGTGTCAATGAATCCATAAGCGGCAAAATTACAAAATATTTTATCTGCAAATAGATTTTACTCCGCAGATACAATGCGGTTTACTCATATACATTTGTGAAATAAATTAACCTCTTATCTTTACCCTATGGCAAAAGCAAAAACGATATTCGTATGTCAATCCTGTGGATCTATACACGGCAGATGGCAAGGCAAGTGCAATGGCTGCAATGAATGGAATACCATCGTAGAAGAAATGGTAGAAAAAGAAGCTGAAAAGAAAGTTTGGCGAGAAGAAAGCAATACTTCTAGTCAAGCCAAACCTACAAAATTGCAAGATATACAACAAGGCGAAAGTTTTCGTATCACAACTACAGATAGCGAACTCAATCGAGTGTTGGGTGGTGGTATTGTGCCGGGATCTTTAGTATTGATAGGTGGTGAGCCAGGTATAGGAAAATCTACCTTACTACTTCAGATAGCTTTGTCTATGCAAAAGCTCAAAATTCTTTATATTAGTGGAGAAGAATCCGAAAAGCAAATCAAACAACGTGCCGAGCGTATAGGTATTCAAAACGAAGACTTGTACATTTTGACAGAAACGGCTACGCACAAGATTTTTCATTTTATCAAAGAAATGCAACCCAATATCGTCATTGCAGATTCGATACAAACTCTACAATCTCGAAATATAGAATCAACCTCTGGCTCGGTCTCGCAGATTAGAGAGTGTGCAGGCGAATTTCAACGCTTTGCCAAAGAAACAAATACGCCTGTTTTTCTTGTAGGACATATCACTAAAGATGGCTCTATCGCTGGACCAAAAATCTTGGAACATATCGTAGACACAGTCTTACAATTTGAAGGAGATAGAAATCATATTTATCGAATTTTAAGAACAATTAAAAATAGATTTGGTTCTACGGCAGAGCTTGGTCTCTACGAAATGCAAGGCAAAGGACTGCGCATCGTAGACAATCCGTCTGAAATTCTTATCACACAAAAAGATGATAATCTAGGCGGAATAGCTATAGCGGCAACTATGGAAGGCATGCGACCTATGTTGATAGAAGTGCAAGCCTTGGTTTCGACTGCATTTTACGGCACACCGCAACGTTCGGCTACAGGATTTGATACACGCAGGCTCAATATGTTACTTGCTGTTTTAGAAAAAAGAGTGGGATTTAACATCGGCACAAAAGACATATTCTTGAATATAGCAGGTGGATTAAAAGTAGAAGATCCTGCTATAGATTTATCGATAGTGGCAGCATTGATGAGTTCGTACAATGATATTTCTATCTCCATGAAAGCTGCTTTTGCTGGCGAAGTAGGATTGAGTGGTGAAGTACGAGCAACTTCTCGTATAGAGCAACGAATTGCAGAAGCAGAGAAATTGGGCTTTGAACAGATTTATATTTCAAAATACAATAAAATAGAAGTAAAAGATCACAAAATCGAAATCGTCAAAATCGGAAAAGTGATTGATTTGAAAAATTTGCTGAATGTATAGTGTTTTTTGGTGGAAAATGTGTAGTGTTGGTGAGTGGGGATACTTACCAAGGCAATGATAAAATATATAATTGATCGGTTCTATGTCATTTTATAAATAGTGATGGTTGATTTTTTTGTCAATAAATAAATATGATAATTATTGCATTTATCATAAAAAAAGCCGAACTTCGCTTATCGTCCGATAAAACGCATTCAAACGACATTTTATCTAAACGATAAGCGCAACTATAAAGTCCACCCACTAAAAACGGTATAACCCCAATTGATCTTTATGCCAATAAAAAAGTCTTTGCGCCTTCGCGTGAGAAAAATAATTGCGTAAAATTTTTATTATATTTATCATGTGCTAAAAACCGTCAATTCATACATCTATAGTCTTGGACATATCTTTTTTCCGAAAATATGTGCTGCTTGTAATGGTATGATGACAAAAGATGAGCAAACTATTTGCAGTATCTGTGAAATACAACTGCCTTATGCCGAATTTTATAAAGTAAAAGACAATCCTTTAGAAAAACGATTCTGGGGGAGAGTAGAAATACAACGAGCAGGTGCTTTACTTTTCTTTGAGAAAGGAAGCAAAATTCAACATTTGATACAGCTGCTCAAATACCAAGGTAGAGAAGATGTAGGCGAAAAAATAGCAGAACTTTTTGCTAGAAAACTACCTGAAGATAGTCCATTTAGAAAAGTAGATATTATTATACCAATTCCGCTACACCATAAGAAAAAGAAAATAAGAGGATACAATCAATGCGATACTTTTACGAAAGTACTGGGCGAAAAACTAGCAATAAAAACGAGCTTTGAAGTCCTAGAAAGAATACATGCTAATGTCACTCAAACAGGAAAATCAAAAATAGATAGATGGGAAAATGTAGCACAGATATTCAAAGTCGTAAAACCTGATTTGCTTAAAAACAAACATATTTTGCTCGTAGATGATGTAGTGACGACTGGCGCAACACTCGAAGCATGTGCATTGGAAATTTTAAAGATTGAAAATACCAAAGTGAGTATTTTAACAATGGCATGTGCAATATGATTTATTAACTTATTTATTACAATTCCATTTATCATTTATTCGTTGTAATAGTATGAAATCATTTTTTACCATCTTATCAATTTGTTTTATTAGTCTAGGTTTTGCATTCAATCAAAAATATACTTTTGAACAATATGAACTCAACCTCATGCCTGATAGTACTTTTACTTTTTATGAAAGCTCATCGATAACTTATGATATTGTATCAGGCAAATATTTGTATCGCAATGATTCGATTATTTTGACGACCTATAAAGTCAATACTGAAACGGCTATATTTTGTATCGCAACTCCATCAGCTAACAAGTCTATCGCTATGGAATATGTGCAAAAAGAATATATTTCTTCCTTCCCTAGTCAGTTATACTTATCGACCACTTATCATGAAAACGGCAATCCAAAAATGGAACGCTTCTATAAAGATAAAATGGCAAAAGGTGATTTTGAAGAATATCATTGGAATAAAGATCAATCTTTACATTATTCTACGATTTATGAAAATTGGCAAATGACTGAAGAGCTCATTTATTTTGATGAAAACTCATTTGGAATTCCTTTTGCAAAAGAAACCAAGACATGGAAAGATGGACTTGCTCATGGAAAATGGTATTACTACGACTATACAGAAGATATGACTTCAATAAAATTGATTGTAGTCGAAATCTACAAAAATGGGAAACTTAAGAAAGAGAAATGGTGATTTTTTAAATCATATACTCTGATTTAAAATAGTCAACGTAGTTTGTATATTTGAAACTATGTTTGATGAAAAAATATGTCAGCAATTAAAATACTACGTATACTTACTAGCTGACCCTAAAACTGACGAACCTTTTTATGTAGGAAAAGGAAAAGACAATCGAGTATTCAATCATGTAGAATGCGCGCTAGAAGATACAACCGAATCGCAGAACTTGAAATACGATACTATCCGCCAAATTATAGACAGAGGAGATACAGTAAAACACATCATTGTAAGACATGGACTTTCCGAAAAAGTTGCCTTCGAATTAGAAAGTGGATTGATTGATACATTCAAGTTCATCCCAAAATTCTCCTCTTTTATCAGAGGAAACATACAAGGTGGAGTCAACTCAATAGAAAATGGATTAATGTCAACCAATGAAATCAAACGAAAATACAATGCCGAAACTTTGTTTAAAATTCCTGACGA
>JBMZDS010000102.1:0-5800 GCA_049614465.1 Chitinophagales bacterium | reverse complement strand
AAAGCAAAACTTGACTGGAAAATCGATAGTGCAGGTACAAGTGGATTTCATAGTGGTGAAAAACCTGATAGACGCTCTATAAAGGTAGCAGAAAAAAATGGTATCAATATCAAAAAACAACGTAGTCGTCCATTTAGAGGATATGACCTAGAGGAGTTTGACCTGATATACGTAATGGATAGTGCCAACTACCAAGATGTGATGCGCCATGCAAAAACGGATGAAGAAAAAGCAAAAGTCATTCTTATCATGAATGAGCTAGAGCCAGGCATCAATATCGCAGTGCCCGACCCTTACTATGGCGAGTTCGGTTTTGAAAAAGTATATAATATGCTCGACAAAGCGTGTGATATGATTATCAAAAAATATAGCTGATGAAAATCGTATTATTAGAAGCATTTTATGGTGGTTCGCACAAGCAGTGGGCAGACGGATTGAAAGCACATAGTCAGCACGATATTCTTATATTGTCTTTGCCCGATAGTCATTGGAAGTGGCGCATGCATGGAGCTGCCATTACTTTAGCTGAAAAATATAATCAACTAGATTTTGTGCCTGATTTGATTTTAGCAACAGATATGCTCGACTTCAATTTGTTTTTATCCTTGACGCGAGAAAAAACAGCACAAGTAAAGACAGCTATTTATTTTCATGAAAACCAACTAACTTACCCTTGGTCGCCTACAGATGAAGACACAAAAATCAATCGCAACTTCCATTACAGCTTCATTAATTATACTTCTGCTTTAGCAGCTGACAAAGTATTTTTCAATTCGGATTATCACAAAAGTAGTTTTCTCAATACTTTGCCTTCATTTCTAAATATGTATCCCGATTTTCAGAATGAAAAAACAATAAAAACCATCACTTCAAAATCAGAAACACTTCATCTTGGTATGGATTTATCTTATTTTGAAGCGAAAAAACCGACAGAAAAGACATTCTACAATAGAGCAGTCATTCTCTGGAATCATCGCTGGGAGTATGATAAAAACCCTGAATTATTTTTTGAGTCATTGATGACTTTGCATCATCACGGTATAGATTTCAAACTTATCGTGCTAGGCGATAAAACCAAACAATATCCTGCCATTTTTGATGAAGCAAAAGAAGTACTTAAAGAAAAAATAATCCATTGGGGATATTGCGATAGTAAAGATGAATACACACACTGGCTTTGGCATGCAGACATCCTGCCTGTGACTGCCATTCAAGATTTTTTTGGTGGTTCTGTCGTAGAAGCAATAGCTTGTAACACATTTCCACTTTTACCAGATAGATTAGCTTATCCCGAGCATTTGCCACAAGAATATAAAAATACTTTCCTCTACAAAGACAAACATGATTTTATCCGAAGATTACAGCGATTGATTATGGATGTACGTATTATCCGTAAGCAAAATAAAAAGCAATGGGTTCAGCAGTATGATTGGAAAAATTGTATCGAAAAATATGATGAAAGATTACTTTTCTAACTTATTCATTCTTTTAGTCGTAGATACAGCAATAAGCATAGTATAGACAAAATAATAAGTAACAAAAATAAGGAATGAAATTGGCTCTTTCATAAGCCCTAGTTTAAAAAATAAAGCTACACACGATATACTTACACCTATTTTCAACGCCATATTAAGTCCCATTATCTTGAAACCTGCATTCATATCATTTTGCTCTAACAATACAACGTTAAGTAAAAATAACACCCCCCATATTAATGAAAAAAGAATTGAAAGAATAAAGGAAAGAAAAGAGACTTCTGTGCTTTTCAAAAAAGACAACGGTAAAGTAAGTACTATATTAATAAAAAAAAATGCAACAACAATAGAAAAAAAAGGCTTCATTTTTCAGGTGGTTTTATCAAATCTTTTATACCTAAATAAATACCTGCAACTACAAATAATAATGAGCATACAGTAGTAAACATTTTACCCGTATCAAATTTATTATCCAAGAAAATACCTAATGCTATTCCAATTGCAATAGTTGCTCCCATCTGAAATGCGAGTCCAGAGTATTTCAGAAAATCTTTAGACGGCTCTTTTTTGTCCGGCATTAGAAACTACTTTTGTTTGTGCAGATTGTAGCATACTACTATTGCCATGAAATACAGCACCTTCTTCTACTACTAATTTTTTAGTGATAATATCTCCCTCTATTCGTGCAGTGCTTTTTAGATTTAGAAGTCCATCAACTTTAATTGTTCCTACTATCTTTCCTTCTACACTTGCATTTTGGCATGTAATATCTCCATTTATATTACCCGTTTTTCCTACAACAAGTTTTGCCGCTATTTTTAGGGTTCCTTCTACTTTTCCATCGATACGGATATTGCCTTTAGACTCTATCTGCCCATTGATAATAGTGCCATCTTGTATTACATTGGCAGCAAAGTTTTCGTTTGCTTTATTTACTGTTGTTGTTTTCTTATCGCCAAACATATTATTAAGGATTTAATTTTTCTAAATAAAAATAACTGAGAGGATCTATCGGTTGTCCTTCTTGCCACAATTCAAAAAGCAAATATGGCTCGGATGTCAATTCTCCACTATCACCTATAATAGCAATAGCTTCTCCTTTCTCCACAAAACTACCAACTTTTTTCAACAATTGAGAATTGTGCTTGTAAAACGACAACATATTATTGCCATGTTGTATAGCTATCACATAACCCGTACTCGGATTCCAATCCGCAGAAATCACCGTTCCACCACTCACGGCTTTGATAGACGCATCTTTTTCTCCTGTGATATGTATACCTAGATGTTCTTCTGCTAGCGAAAACTCCTGAATTATCACTCCCTCTATCGGTGCGAGAAGAGATACTCCTGTCCCTGCTTCAGTATCTGTGGTATTCGCTTCTGCAAAAAATTCTACATTTTGCATTTCATCTCGAAGTGCTTGCTCTTCTTCGCTCACATAGGTTAAGTCTATAGAATCTAAATCTACTGACATTTCTGAAGTTTTATAAGCAAAAAGACTATCTATATCACCTGTCAAAACTCCTTGAAAATTAGAAACCCAATGATTCCTATTTTCCAATTCAATTTGCAAAGAATCAGATTTCACTTCCAACTCAGTCAGTTGTCCTCTAATATTGAGCGATCCTACTCCTGGCAAAAAGTACTTCACAGGCGTGAAAGCAATCATCCCAACTATCAATATTGTAAGAATAACAACAGCTACACTCAATATCGTATAGATGTTGATACGAGAGAGTCTAAGCGATGTTTTTTGCTCAAAAGTATCTTCGTTGATAACGATTAATCGATACTTATAGCGTAACTTCTCTAAAAGAGTTCTTTTATTTTTATCTTTGGTCATATTTTTGCGGGCGGAAAGTTCTTAATTTTCCGACAAAAGAAATAATAAATTCGTTTAAAATCAGTTAAATGTAAGGTTAAAACTCGAAAAAATTGAAAACACAACATCTTAAATATATTCTTGTATGCTTCTCTTTGGTTATGATGGCAGGCTGTGCGAAACAAAATGCAGGCATCATAAAGCAGACGTACAATGATCTTACAGGTCATTACAACACTTATTTTAATGCCAATGAACTCTATAAAGAAACGATAGGCGGCATTGAAGAAAATAGGACAGAAAACTATACGCAGATAATACCACTATACGCTTATGGTACCGTAGAAGATACCAAAGCTCAAGAAGCTTCTTTTCAAACAGTACAAGAAAAAGCAACAAAATCAATACAACTTCATCAAATATCAAATTGGGCAGACGATGCTTTTCTTCTAGTAGGAAAAACATACTACATGCAAGGCAACTATGAAAATGCCATAGAGAGTTTTCGATACATAACTGCCAACTATAAAGAAGGTGTAGATGGTCGCTCTGATAAAAAAATAAAAAAACAAAAGAACAGTAAAAAGCGTAAAGCAAAGGAAAAAAAGCAAGAAGAAAAAGATATAGAAGCACTATTAGATGGCAAAGACATTCGTCCAAAAGATGGATTGTTTGAACACTCTCCAGCTCGAAGCGAAGCATTGGTCTGGATGGTAAAAGCATTTGCAAGCAATGAGCAATATACCGAAGCAGATGCTATACTTACATTTATTCGTGCAGACAAAGATTTTTATAAAAACTATGACACAGATGTAGAACTTGCCAATGCTTTTGTCTACATGGAGCAAGAAAAATATGAAAATGCACTAGAACATATAGAAGCATCATTAGAACTTATCAAAAGACAAAAGAAAAAGGCACGTTACCAATTTGTAGCAGCACAATTGTATCAGACGCTTGGCAATAAAGAAAAAGCAGCAGAGTATTTCAAACAATCCATAAAAGCAAATCCTGACTTTGAGATGCAGTTTTATGCCAAACTCAACATGATAAAAATGTCAAGAGAAGGCGATTATGAAACTAAAGATGCAGAAAAACTTATTGCTAAACTATTGAGAGATAGAAAGAATAAAGATTTTTATGACCAACTTTATTATGAGAAAGCATTATTTGCTTTGGCAGATAATGAAAGAGAAGATGCGAAAGAATTATTGACAAAATCTATTGAAAGTTCTGTAAATAACGATTTACAAAAAGCACAATCATACATTTTACTTGCAGATCTCAATTATGAAGAAGAAATATATGTCGATGCGCAAGCACTTTATGACAGTTCATTGGCATTGATTGATAATGAGTATGAAAACTATTATTTTATACAAAACAGAAGTACTGTACTTACTGACCTTGTAGAGCAACTCGATATCATTAATAGAAATGACAGCTTACTTTTCATCGCTAATATGCCCGAAAAGGAAAGAGAAGATTTTCTATACAAACTAGCAGTAGATATAGTAGAAGCCGAAGAAAAAGCTGCAGCAAAAAGTAATACTACAACACTAGTCGCCAGTGAAAACACAAGTGATAGTAAAGGAGCATGGTATTTTTACAGTGAATCTCTTCGTAGCAAAGGACAGAAGAAATTTAAAAATAATTGGGGTGAGCGTACTTTAGAAGATGATTGGCGTAGAGCAGATAAAAGTGGGGGAGATTTTGCCATAGAAGATGATTCTACCAATACAAATGGAGCTAATGATGCTGGATTTTTTACGAAGGTGAATGAAAAATATGATGCAATGTTAGCAGAACTGCCAACTAGCGATGAAGACAAAACAGCGTACAACAATGAGATAAAAGATGCTTACTTTGAAGGAGCAATGATTTATAAATCTGGACTTGAAAACTTACCAAAATCAATACAGTTATTGGAATCCTTAATAGCCGAATATCCTAAAAACGAATATAAGGAAGAAAGCTACTACCACCTTTATCTGATGTATGCCCAACTTGATAACAAAACAAAGTCAGATAAGTACAAAAATCTATTATTAGGCACATATCCTGACAGTGATTTTGCCAAAATATTAAAGAATCCTGATTACATAGAAGAACTTGCTGCAAAAGAAAATGAAGCAAAAGCTTATTATGAAGCGACTTATGTAATGTACGGCAATGGACAGTATGACCAAGTACTTACTCGATACCAAAGTGCAAAAACTCAATTTCCGAACAATCCTTTACAAGCAAAATTTGACTTACTCAAAGCACTCGCTGTAGGTGGAAAAAAACAGCGTGAAGAGTATGAAAATTCACTTGAGTATGTAGTATCTACTCATGCCAATACTGAAGAGCAAGTAAAAGCAGAAGAATTGCTTGCTTACCTCAGAGGAGAAATCCCGACAGATAATGATGAGAGCAATAATGAAATTTCACCTAATGGGTCAAAAATTGACAAAGTCAATAGCAGTATAAAAGTTGATAAGAAAGATGCTATCGATAC
>JBMZDS010000101.1:0-5801 GCA_049614465.1 Chitinophagales bacterium | reverse complement strand
GAATATCCTGCTATAGATTTATATACCAATGATGGTAGCCATCCGAGTGCAGCAGGGAGTTATTTGGCGGCTTGTGTATTTTATTCATCGATGTATAGGAAATCTACAATAGGCAATAGCTATCATTTTTCACTTGATGCCGCTACAGCTTTGACATTGCAAACTATCGCTAGCGAAACAGTGTTGGATAGTCTCGATATGTGGAGAATAGGAGCAAATGATATTTCACTTGAATTAACCAATGACACTGCTTCTTGTACAGCTACCAGTATAGAATTAATTGCTACAGGAATGTATGAAACTATCTCATGGCAAGACAATAGCACAGATACATTTTTTGTCGCTATGCAAAGTGGGGTTTACACTGCTACGGTAAGTAATGTGCATGGTTGCGAAATTTCAAAATCTACAAATGTCTCTTTGGGTGAAAGTTTACTAGATACTATTCATATCACTGGATGTGATAGTGTAGAAGTTTTTGGAGATTATTATCACACAGATACGGCAGTGGTAGATACTTTTATGCAAGGGAATGGATGTGATTCTATCGTAGTGGTATATATAGAAATGGATACAACTACAGAGACTACTATACATTTTCAACAAACATTTCCTGTAAAGAAAAATTATGTAGGAATAATTTTCGAATATTATGTCAGTTTTGGCGATTCAATAGCTATTACTGATAGTCTATATCAAACCATCTATTCTTCTACAGAATTGAATGAACATGGATATATATATGTGTGTGATAGCAATACGATTTCAGATTTGTACCACTTAATAGTGTATAAACCTTGTAAAAATGATACGGTTGATTTATTTGCATATTGTTCAGCTGTGAGTATAGATGATTTAGACTATACTCAATGGACTATCTCTCCAAATCCTACAAATGATATAATCAATATACATTCTCAAGAAAAAGAGGGTTTTGCAATTGCGATTTTTGATGTGATAGGCAATGAAATCTTAGTAAAAAGAAGAACAGAAAATAATGAACTTACGGTCGATATTTCTAATTGGTCGAAGGGGATTTATTATTTGATGATTTATGATGAAAATGATGTGCCGATAGGACAAACTAAAATAATGAAACAATGAGTGAAATGAAATTACATGTAATCCATGCAGGATTGTTTAAGTTAGATGGTGGAGCGATGTTTGGTGTGGTGCCTAAAGTATTGTGGAGTAGACATCAAATCCCAGATGAAAATAATCTCGTGACTTGGGCAATGCGTTGTTTATTGATAGAGAAAGGAGATAAACGTATTTTGATAGATACGGGTATGGGAGACAAGCAAGATGAAAAATTCTTTAGTCATTTTCAGCCGCATGGAGATTTTACATTAATCTCTTCATTGGATAAAGCAGGATTTCAGCCAGAAGATATAACAGATGTGGTTTTGACTCATTTGCATTTTGATCATTGTGGAGGAGCGATTACAAAAAGTGAAAATGGTGATTTTGTAGATGTCTTTCCAAATGCTACATATTGGTCAGAAGCTACTCACTGGCAATGGGCACTAGCACGTAATGAGCGTGAAAAGGCTTCTTTCTTGCCAGAAAACATACTTCCAATAGAGGAAACAGAACGACTAAAATTTGTCAATGAAGAGACGGAAATTATTCCAGAACTTTCTTTTGCGTTAGCACATGGACACACAGAGGCAATGATGATACCGCATATTGAATATAATGGTCGTACTATTGTTTTTATGGCAGATTTGTTAGCTTCGCCTAGCCATATGCCATTAGCATGGGTAATGGGATACGATATTCGTCCTATGAATGTAATCGCTGAGAAAAAATCATTTTTACAGGAAGCTATAGATAAAGATTACTTACTTTTCTTTGAGCATGATGCCAATATAGAATGCTGTACGGTGAAAGAAATGCCTAAAGGTGTTCGTCCTGATATAATGGGAGATTTGAAAGATTTTATTTAAACGGAGATTATAAGTTCACGATATAATTATCAAAGTAATTCCAATTATTAAAAATCCAGGTATTCAGATACTCTCTCTCTGAATAAAGATTTACATTTTTATCCCATTTTTGATTGTCAATGTCGATGATGTTATTTTCGTTTAGCAGTTCAAAATTGGTGTCAAAAAGCGTGATAAGATTATTCGGAGACAGTTCATCATTTTTCAACTCTTCCCATCTTTGTTTCAATCTTCCTTTAAAGTTATTGGGGTTTAAGCTAATTAGCCTACTGTAAAAATCATTAGTGACAACACCTTCATATCCTTGTTTTGCACCCGTCCAATCTCTTCCCCATGTAGAGTCAAAATCCCATGGAACAATCACAAATTTTTCGGAGTTACTTCTTTTCATAAAGAACCAATTTTTTCCTACATCATCATAGGCTTTACTGATATTGACATATAGAAAATAATCTATCATAACATCCAAATCTATATGATTGGCTATTTGGTTAGTAAATTTTTCGTCACTTCCTTTGACGACTAACTTACACATATCTTCAAAAGCCTCCCAATCATGTCCCATATTAACATCTGGTACTTTTTGTTCCCATGAATCCCAATATGTGCCTGAAGGATCGTTCTTTGGAAGTGCTTGAAAATAAGTGCTTGGCACGTTATCTTTGCCTGTTATTAGTATAGATTCACTGTTGAGAGATAAGAATTCATAATCCAAATGCTCACAAAAATTATATATGCCTAGTGATTCATAGTTTAGAAAAACTTCTACATATTCACAGCTTGCTCCTAAATGCGCTGTGTTGTCATCAGGCAGTGTTTGCCACAAATCTAAACAGACTTTATTTCTTGCTTTAGCTTCATCTATATATAAAGCATCAAGTACCCATCTAGTGTTTGGTTTTTTATCAAAAAGAGGGAGCGAATGTTCATTGCTCATATCAAAATCTTGTATCAATTTTAACCCCATTGATTTTTTTGGATTTCTTAAACTAGATGCACCCCTATATTCTAGTCCAATCAAACTATTTTCTGATGGTTTGCTTGGAGAAGTATTATTTATAATCATCCTAGCCATTGATTTTGGCTCATCTTGTATCCTGTCATAGTTGATGAGTTGGATGATGGGTAATGTACTAAAGTAAAGATGAAAAGAATTTTTCTCACCATCAGTAGTAAATTCTACTTGATATGCAGTGTTGACCGCAATGTCTCCAAAATTATTAATGCTATTATTAACGAATTCTATATCATTAAACCTTACTGTAGAATGATTTTGAAACTCTATAAATGCTTCAAAATTAGCGATATTAGTTTCATCAATAGGGTACCTGAACGTTCGTGTCTCAATATCTAGTGCGCAAGGTTTCCCGTTGATGTTGAGTAGAAGGGGCAACTCTAGATTATCATTGGCTGGACTGTCAAATATCCATTCTTCTTTTGTACAAGTACTGAAAAGAAGTAGACTGGAGAAAAGTATAGCGATAAGATTATTTTGCATCTTTTTTCTTTTTGCGTTTTTCTTTTTTCTCAAACTCAAAAGTGTAGTAGACTTTTGCAAATACATAATGCAATGGGTGATCTTCGCCAAGATCTCTTTCATAAGCAATTGCATAATTGAGTTTACCTAGTTTGTTTTCCCACTTACTACCTACTGTAAATCTCAATTTGTTGAAATAAGGTGAACGATATTTTTCTATAGCACGAAACAATTCTGTGTTAAAATAGATTTGGTGATTTTCGATTTCATAGTCTATTTGTATCCTATTTCGGAGGTTATCTTCTCGACCTCCTACTTTATATCTTTTTATTGTAAAAAGATTTTCATATACTTGCTGAAATCGAAGGCGATACCTAAGTTTTAGATTTTTAGCCATTTTCACTTTAAATTGCAAGTCATAATTCATTCTGAAATCATGCGAGTAATAATCTTCTTTTTTTAGATTGTAGCTATATCTAGCATTTGTTCCTAGCTTGAAGTTTTTGTTGATTGTATAGCTAAAGCCCATTTCTGTATTGGCTTTATCAATTTTAGTAAAACTTTCAAAAAGACGAATATCTTGTGCAAAAGAAAATTCACAGTTTTTTCTAAATTCATATTCAATACCTACACCAGACCATAGACCAATATCCCTTGTTTTGGTAAGTTGTTGAGCATTACTTTTTGCGTTAAATAAAGAAAAAATAAGTAATAAAATAGCAGATATATGCTTGATCCTCATTTGTAAATGAATTTTTATGGACGACAAAATTAGGTTAATTCATATAAAATAAAAAACGTAAACATTGTTTTAACACAATTGATTTTATCTAGTCAATAAGAATTGCCCTCAAAGTTTTACTTTCATCATTGACCTGTATGTTGATGTAGTATTGTCCTTTTGCTAAACTATGTTGCTTTAAATCTATTTGCTCAATATATTTGCCGTATTGTCTTTCTTGGGAAGAAACAATAGATTTGACTGCTTGACCATTCTCATTGATAATACTAATACTTACTATCGATTCTTCATGCACTTTGTAAGATACATAGAGAACGTCATTTGTAGGATTAGGAAAACTATTGACTTCAATATTATCTTCTTTATTTAAAATACTGGTTGTAGTTGTATCTTCTTCTTCAATTTCGTATTTTGTGACATCAGTCCAAATGCTTAGTTCTCCATTGTGGAGTCTTGTCCAGATGGGGCGAACGATATTGTTGTGTACAGAAATATTAGTATAATCCCCAAAAAATACTCCTTCATTGGGCAAGAAAGGAACCTCACTAATTTTAGTATTTTCGAAAGTTTCTCCGCCATCTTTCGAAATAGCTACGTATACATCAGTTTGGTTATCAATGTAACTTCTTCTATCATAGAAAATAATATACAAATAGCCAGTAGTTTGGTCAATATCCATCCATGTGAAAAATTGATGCGTATTTGTATTGTCATCATTTACTTTTAATTCGTTTGTCCAAGTTTCACCACCATCAGTAGATTTTGCAAACCAAATATCCGTATCCGTAGCACCATTGCGTTGATCTGACCAATTGACATATATCGTGCCATGGTTCTCTCCTCCACTCAAGTCACACTTTGTAATCGGCATGCCATTGGCTCTGTCTATACCAGGGATACTATAATCCCAACCTGTTGGCATATTATTTATCAAAATATCATCATTTAGCCAAGTTGCACCTTGGTCAGTAGATTTATCAAATCTAATACCTGCAGGACCCGCCCATGATACATATATCTCGCCATTTGCTCCAATTGCAGGCACCGCACCTTCTACTGTATTGTCTTCATCGATACAATCGCCAGATACTTTGTTGATTTGTAAAGGAGTACTCCAAGTCGCTCCTTCATCTAACGATTTTGTAAATAAAATACGGCTACTATCGCTCGGATTTGAACTTCCATAGTCGTCAAATTCTGTCCATGTGATATAGATATTGTTATTCGTTTTGTCAATAATAGACCATTGTTTGTCTTGTTTTTTTACGCCATTGAGTCCAAAGAAAGTACCATCATTCCAAGTTTCACCACCATCAGTAGATTTCTGACAAACGATTCTATCTATCCAAGTGCCAGCAGGAGTATTAGAAAGATGTGTAAAATAAAAAGTGCCATTGGTATCGACATCTATCACAGGATCACCCCATACCCCAAAGCTAGAAGTCATTGTTAACTCAGACCAAGTATGTCCTGTATCAGAACTATAATAGCAATTGTTGAGATTGGCGCCTGCCACTATCTCAGCTGTATTGTAAGGGTTTATCTTTATAGCAGGTTCGTTGGGCAAGTTTTGGTCACTTATCATCACGTTTTGTGCTAGGACAGTACTTGATAGTAATAAGTTAAAAATAAG
>JBMZDS010000100.1:0-5892 GCA_049614465.1 Chitinophagales bacterium | reverse complement strand
CTTCCCAATATCGCTGCACCATGACATCCTATCGCTTTTCCGAATGTCATTACTCTTGCAAAGATATCATTTTCTAGTCCTAATTCGGATACAAGCCCCTCTCCCTTTTCACCAAAAATGCCATTGGAATGTGCTTCATCCACAATCAAAGCTGCATTATATTTTTTACAAATACTTGAAACTTCAAGCAAAGGAGCAACATCTCCATCCATCGAATAAATAGACTCAACAGCTACATATTTATTCCCTTTTGCGAGTGATAGTTTTTTTTCTAAACTCGATAAATCATTGTGTCGAAAAGAAAAAGAATTGGCTCTACTCAGCCCAATTCCATCACGGATAGAAGCATGTATTAACTCATCATAAATGATAGTATCTCCTCTATAGGGAAGAGCAGAAAAAAGACCCAAATTTGCAGTGTATCCAGAGTTGTAAATCAAGGCAGATTTTGCTCCATGAAACTGTGCTAAAAAAAGCTCTAAATCTTGCGTCAATTTCAATGTGCCTGTGATGGTTCTTGCTCCTGTACTTCCGTTGATTTTTTTTGTGCATTTTTGCAATTCCTCCTCCACCCTACTTGCCAATTCTTGGGAGCGTGCCAAGCCCAAATAATCATTAGAACAAAAATCAATCAAATCATTTTCTACCGATAAAGTCCGAAACGCATTTTTATCTTTTCGTTCTTTTATCTTTTGCTTGATGTAGTTATTAATCTCTTTTGGCATAGTACAAAGTTAGCCTTTCCATCTTGCAAGGTATTCACAGGTTAGTAACAATTCTTTTATTACTTTTGTTATGACTTATGGATATAGTATTTCATGACAACGGTTATTCAGTTAAAATATTTAATGAATCTATTCATTTATCAGGCAATCATTATTCAAAAGTTTTTGGAAATGACAATCAAAGAAACGAAACAACCAAGTATAGAATAGAGGCTTATCAAAATGAGATACTAATCGACAAATGTCTTTTAATAGGTCATGAAGGTGCTACGAGCATTAATGAAAATACTATTCTAAAAATTAATAGTGATTTAATTATTTGCTGTTCCAATTATGTTTTCTGTATAGCTACACCTGAGCTCAATGTAAGATGGAAAACTAAAGCTGATTTAATAACATGCTTCCAAATTTTCAACTATCAAACAGACTATATTATTCATGGTGAAAATCAAATAACTAGACTTGATAAAAATGGAAAAATAAAATGGGAATTTAGTGGTGAAGATATTTTTGTTTCTACAGACGATAATAAAGAAATAGAATTTACAAATGAAAGTATATTATTAAAGGACTTCAACGAATCTAAATACCAAATTGATTTTAATGGAAATCTAATTACAGACACGATTCGAAATAACTAAGAAACATAACACTATGGCTTTTTTCACACAAGATTATCACGTTTTTTTTCAAGAACTCACAACCAATAATTCTAAAGATTGGTTTGATGAGAATAGAAAGCGTTATCACAAAATAGTAAAAATACCTTTTGAGAATTTTGTCAATGCAATTATCGCTCGTGTATCTGCCTTTGATGAACCTATAGAGATAGATCATAAGCGTTCTGTGTTTCGCATCAATAGAGACATTCGTTTTTCTAAAGATAAAACACCCTACAAAACAAATAGAACGGCTGTCATTTCAAAATTTGGAACAAAAGATAAAATATATCCAGGCTTTTATGTGTTTACAGGGCTAGACAAGATGATGATAGGTGGTGGAGCTTATTTTCTTGAAAAAGAAAAGCTTTTTCAAGTACGCCAAGAGATTGCTTACAACATGGATGAATTTCAATCTATCATAGACGACAAAGCATTTAAGAGTACATTTAAGCAAGTACAAGGTGATAAAAATAAGGTTCTCCCTAAGGATTTTAAAGAAGATGCGGAGAAGCAGCCACTTTTATTCAATAAAGGATTTTATTTCATGAAAGAATTTAAAGCGGATAGTATTTTTCAAGAAGAAGAAAAACTACTTGACACTATAGAAAAAACAATGAAAGCGGGAAAACCACTTAACGATTTTTTGCGTAGAGCAATGAGTTAAAAAAATGGGGAATACAAATTCAAATAAAACATCTTTAGCTTTAAGAGGATTAGACAATGTAAAAGAACTCTGCAATAAATTTATCACTGATCCTTATGACAATGATAAATTTAGAGAACTTGTTTTAGTATCGAATAAAACAAGACAATATATCTTAGCAGAATTTGCTTCAAGTGTACACATAGAAAACACAATTAAAAATCACTATCCAATCTTTAGATACACCAAGAGTAATAAATTTTTAAAATTCTTTGAATTACTATTCAATCGCACTATCAATTGGTACCAAAATAAATATGATGACTTTTCATATTTTGTAAATCTAAACAAAGAGCACCGCAAAACAATCACAGACCAGTATCAATCAATTTTAGGATTGGCAAAGACTTGTGAGAAATTAAGTATCATGATTACCAATACTGAAACATTTTAAAATTTAAAAATGATAGGCGTAAAAAGAGGAACTGTACGAATTGAAAGTCATTCTACAGAATGGACACAACTATTTTCGATAGAAAGGCAGTTGATTCAAGCTATTTTTAAAGAAAAAGCAATCGCTATAGAACATATAGGAAGTACTGCTATCTCTAATTTACCTGCAAAGCCTTTAATTGACATTGCTATTTTGGTTAATGAAGTAGATGCGTTGTCTGAAGAATATAAATCATTGATAGAAAAAGGGTATGTAGAGAGAGTCGGACGGCTAGAGGGGAAACTAAAAGTATTTGCCAAGCAATCTGAAGAAAATATCGTAAGTCATCATATCCATGTCATACAAAAAGACGAAAAAGATTGGGAGGCGAAAATAAAATTTAGAGATTCTCTCCTCAATGATTCTGAATTAGTAAACGAGTATGCTCAATTGAAAATTTCATTGCAAGAAAAATATCCCAATGAACGATTAAAATACACAGAAGGGAAAAATGAATTTATTCAAAAAGTAATAAATCAAATATAATTACTCGACCACAAAAGACTCAAATACATTTTTATCGTCCGAAGAGACTATAAAAATATATGTTCCAGAAGGAAAATCAGTTGATAATTCAGCTAATGTAAACTGATAATTTTCTTCATTTTGTAATACCGCTTGGCGTACACTCATCGTTTGTCCCATCATATTGTAGATGACAAATTCATAATCACTATTTTGCGAAGCAGTATATGAAAAAATCGTGTTTTCAATCACAGGATTGGGATAAATAGCAATACGATTTTCTATATCGTCTTGCGCTCGCTCTACTAAAGATACCCAGTCACTACGCAGATTCGGCACTCCATAACCAAAATTATTATCTGGTGTATTATAAAGATGTGCACTTTCTTCTATGATACGAAACAAATCCATACTTGGTGTATCTATCATCGACTGCCATAGACATGCCGCATAACCCGCCAATATCGGACATGAAAAAGATGTTCCATTAATATTAACCAAATTATCAGAAGTATTCACTGCAGTGATACCGCTTCCTTGTGCACATACATTAGGCTTCAAGCGACCATCAAAAGAAGGTCCTCTCCCACTAAACCCTTCATGAACGGCATTGAAATTGACAGCTCCAATAGCTAAAACACTATCTCCATCCGCTGGTGCTGTGATATAAGTCCAATCACTATTCCCCTCATTTCCTGCACTATTGATGACTAATATTCCTTTGCTCGCTGCCATATCAGCAGCATTGGTAATAATAGTGGTATTACCATCCATATCATCATAGGTATGCTCATCTGCGGTGATATTAAATCCATTTGAATAGCCCAGCGAAGTCGTAAATATTGCATTTTCACCAAGCATACTATCCGCTTTTTCTGCCGCCATCATCCAGTTTATCTCTTCATACAAACCTTCTCCTGCGCCATCTTCTGTACGAAAAAGATAGTAAGTAGCATCTGGTGCTGCTCCTACAAAATCACCTTCAATATCCGCCAACATAGTAGATAACACATTCGTACCATGGCTACCACCACCTACCGTAGTATCATTGTCTACAAAATCATAAACCGGTATCAAACGCCCTTCATCTCTTGCATTCTCGAAATAAATACTACTATCCGCATTATTAAATCCATTGTCAAAAACTGCGATTTCAATATCCGTACCAGTATAGCCCATATCATGCAACAGATTTCCTTCAATCATTGTTATTTGATTGTTTCCTTCTCCGTATTCTAGATTTGTAGCATCCGAATTAGATATAATCGTCTCTGTATATACGAATTTATCAGCGACAGCACTTTTTGCTGTTTTTTTAATCTCCTTTACTTCTTGCACAAAACTTAAATCAGCTATTTGAGTTGCTTCATCTTCATCTGCACTGACTGTTGCTCCATTCATCCACTTTGAAGTTTGTAGAACAACTGCATCTAAATCATTGATAACATCAACATACATTTGAGGAACAGGCAAGTCATTTTCTACAATAGGAATATTAAATTTCGTTCTACGAGCAATAGCCTGTGGAGAAAGATAATCTTCTGGACTATCTGTCGTAAAAGTAGAAGCATTTTTATCCGTAAATGTAACCCAATAGGTTTTCCCTTGACCAAATAATGAAACACATGAAATAAACAGAAATAAAAAAGTAAAAACTGGTTTCATTATTGCGGGTAATTTTTAATCGTTTGTTTAATGATAAAGCCGCTCTCAGCTCTATCTAAAAATGGCTGCCCATTGGGTGGTGCTTGTGTTTTGAGCACAATCATTTCTTTATAGACCAGTCCGACACCTTTTGCATATATCTCTTGACTATATTTTTTCTCAAATAAATTTTCATCATCAATATGTGCAACTACTACACAGCTATCAAATGAAAAATTGCCTAATTGCTTCGACACATTAACTTCTGTGTATCTGTAACCCCATGGATATTGTGTGTCATCATAATATTCCAATGTAGGTTCATTCTGGACATTGAGATAAATCAATCCATCCCATGATTTATCAGTTTTCACAGGAAAAACAAGAGGAATAAAACGTAAATCATTCTCTACTTTCTGAAAATTGGTCGTTGTGACTTTAGAAGATACTATTTTATCCAAAATCCATGCATTTGCCGTATCATTCTTTTTATACTGCTCAATACGAAAATTATCTTCACCACTCAAATCTTGAAATACAGACTCGAACTCCTCACGCATACAATAGTTTGCGGTATCAATAGTGACAGGATCCGTAAAATCATCATAAAAGATAGAATCAACCTCATACTCTAGCCAATAACCAACTTCTGCAGGATAATAATCGTAGCCCCAATCTATGGATGTAGCACTATCATCATCTTTTCCGCAAGCAATAGCGAATAAAAAGAAAAGCAATATAAATGTCCAGTTTTTCACTAGCAGCTTTCTTCCAATTGTATTTTAGCTTTAGAATAAGTAGGGCACTTCATTTGGTGATTTCCACAAGAAGAAAGAACTACTGTAAGCACGAAAGTAGCTACTACGATCATTGCTGTTTTTTTCAAAAAATTGTTTTTCATGGCTATTTGTTTTTACTTTACCTTTTCAAAACGTGAAAATAACCAAAAAAATTTCCCAAAAGTCAATGAGAATTCATTTTATCGCAATCGGAGGTGCTATTATGCACAATTTGGCAATTTGCCTACATAAAAAAGGACATAAAGTATCAGGTTCGGACGATATCATTTTCGATCCATCAAAATCTAATCTTGAAGAACATGGACTTTTACCAAAAAAGATAGGTTTTACAGAAAACAATATAAATAAAGATATTGATGCTATTATTCTCGGTATGCACGCACGTCAAGACAATGTAGAACTAAAAGAGGCACAAAAACTAGGACTAAAGATTTATTCATTTCCAGAATTCATCTATGAA
>JBMZDS010000099.1:0-6070 GCA_049614465.1 Chitinophagales bacterium | reverse complement strand
GCCATAGGAAAAAGAAAAACATCTCCATTGCCATGCATACTTATCCAATTATTGGGAAATATCGCATCTGGTTTTTCGGGACTATCTGTGTCTTCTATCACTAGCACATTCACTCCTTTTTCTTCGAGCAAATCGACCATTTGGTCAAATTCTTCTTGTGCTTTAGCAAGCACTTCTTCTTTTGATAGGCTAGGCTTTTGTTGATAATCGTTAGATACTGCTGTCTCTTCGTTGTACTGAAAGCTCGCTGGACGAACCATCATGATGTTATTGGTGCTCTGTCTCATTTCAAGATAAAAAACAAGGTTTTATAATAAACTAATTTTCATTTTTACGGGCTGGTGGTCAGAGTATTTGAAATCTAAATCTACTCCTTCTACATTTTCCACTTTTACGTTGGGCGAAACTAAAAAGAAATCTATCAAAGTCACAAATGTTTCTCCTTTTGTGTATGGTGTAGATAATTTTCGATTGGTAGGAACACTATCATCAAAAACCCATTGCCATTCAGGTAAAAAATCTGCTTCGATATTTGTCTGCGCATAGCCATCCGAATTGCCTGAAGAAAAACTATCAAAAGCAAAATCTGGAGGACATTGATTCCAGTCTGCTCCTACGATTACATAGTTTCCTTTTTCATATTCTGTCAGCAATATATCTTTCATGTACTCCATTTGCTGAATCTTGAGTGTACCATCATCATAAGCTGAATTATGCGAATTGATAACGATTATTTCTTTTCCATTTTCATGAGGAATGCGTTGTATCAAAAAACATCTGTCCAACATAAATACTGACTTTGGCCAACCATAATTTCCAGGAAATTGATAACGAGTTGTATTTTCAGATTGATATTTTGAGTAAGTCGCCAAGCCACTGTGTACTTTTCCCATTGGAGAAACAGTCGTCAAAGGCATTGGGACATATTTTACTTTATAGTTGAGTGCATGCGCTCGCTCGTGAGTCCCCAATGTTTTTCCAAAAGCAGCAAACTCATTGGTTCCATAGCTACGTTTAGAATCTATATCTACTTCCTGTAGCAAAATAAAATCTGTTTCCTTTTCAGTTTCTAGAAATTCATTGATTCCATCTACATATTGGCTGACAATTCCTTCTTCTGGACGCACCATTTTTCCTCCATCATAGAAAAAATCTGACTCTGCTCCTAGTCCCCCATAGCCTACATTCCATATCATAAATGTAAACGTACTATCCGTAGCAACTCGTGAACTCACATTTTCTGCTGTGATATCTATCTCTGCATCAGGTGAATAATTGGTGACTGTACCAAAAATAATAACTCCTATCACATAAAGCCCATAAAGAGCAATAGGAGCAAACAAAAGCATAGCAATTTTCATTTTCTTAAGCATAGTTATTTTTTATGGCGATAAATTTACGCATTTGATTGAAAGAAACGAGCAAGTCTTTTAAAAACTCTATGATTTTATACTAAATCCATCAATAAGCAAGCGACCAACTCTCCCATATTGTTACAATCCAAAATTGCTTTCACTTTTTCTTTTTTATAAAGTGCTGTTTTGAGTTGATTTATCTTTTTAGGACTGCTGAGTTCGTGTTTTTTCATAGCATCTAGCAAACTATTGAGTTTCAGTTTATCATTGTGTATTCTTCTCGCCATTAAAGCTCGTTCTTCCTTTTGGTATTGAAGCAAACTTTCAGGACTCATGTGTTTCATGCCCATCGTCACAAATGGTAAGTTTTCCTTGTAATAATGAGGAAGATAAAAACTGCGATTGCCTTCATAGCTTTGTTGGTCAAAATCAATTGCTCGCAAACGATATTGTATTTGATCAAAATCTGGAGTAACATCAATAACATAATTGTACGAGCGCATATCTCCCAACAATCTTCGATAGCATCGCTCATTAAATTTCACAAATTCTTTGGCTAATCTAACCTCATTATGTCCCGCTTCTTTAAGATTGTTCTCTATAAATTGATCTCCTGGTATTCCTACTATGTGTTCCTCTATGAGCGTATTTTTATGGACAAGATAATTAACTCTATTGGGAGATAAAATATCTTCCAATTCTAACCCTATAACACGAGAAGCGTCTGCTTTTTTTACATAAAAATAATCGTAATTGTCATTGACTTTATTGATAATTTTGATGCGAAAGGGCTTAGAATTGCCAAAAGTGCAAAAATCAATTTTGTCTACAGAAAGATGCTTTAATCCGATTGTGTTTCCATCAGATTTTAATTGAGAATAAATCAATTTTAGTCCATCATTGATTTCGGTCATCATAGAAGATTCATAAATAACGGATTCCCAAAGCGTATCAACACCGTTGTGGTCATAGACAGCAAAACCTTGCGAAAAACCCAATAAATAATCATAGGAGAGCGGTAAATCTAAAGCCCTAGAATTTTGCTTCAAATAATCGTAGAGAATATCTTTGATAGGAAAAGCAGGTTTTTTGAGTTGTACGGAGCCCATTGTCTATGTTATTGATTGTTTTTTGCTAGAAAAAATGTTTTGTATGAAAGTCTATAATTCTACACGAGAATAGTCTTTCAAAACTACCATTATTTGTCGATATTTGTTTTCATAAAATTTATTTGTGTTTCCATTTCTTCAAAAAAAACATATCGAAAAAGGACATGTCATCATCAATGGTGAGCAAGTCGCAGTGAACATCTATCACGAAAGTCGCAACAACAACCGTGTTTCTTTAGGTAAAAAAGCTGTGAATATCCGTTTGTCCAATTTTTTGTCCGCAAACGAAAAACAAACACAAATCAATAAATTTCTCGAATGGGCAAAAACACAATGGAAAAACAAACAAACACTAGGAAGAAAATTTGTAAATGGAGAGATTTTACATTTATTTGATAGTAAAATAAAACTGTACATTTCTACACAAGCTCAAGAGAAAATAATAGCCAAGCAAAAAGGCGATGGTTTTTACATTTTTCTTCCTAAAAGTCTAAAAGAACATGAACAAAGTGAAGCTATAAAACTCATGCTTGTAAAACTCCTTCGCCAAAAATATCAAACAAAAATAGAAGCCAAACTGCACAAGTTCAATTCCATACATCAATTTGGTAAACTCAATCGAGTTGTCTTGAAAAATAATAGTTCAAACTGGGGTTCTTGCTCTAGCAAAGGCAATATCAATATTTCTGTTCGTTTATTTTTTGCACCAGAAGAAGTTGTTGATTATGTTTTAATACATGAATTGGCGCACTTAAAAGAACAAAATCATTCGGCAGCTTATTGGGCTATTGTAAATAAAGCCTGCCCAAATTATAAAAAACAAGAACATTGGTTGAAGGTAAATGGTCAAAAATGCGTTATTTAGCACTCCGAAAATGAAAAAATCACATAAATTTTTATTCGAATTAGTTTGGTGGCTAGTAGCTTTCGTCTTAGCGGGAGGAGTTTTGTTTCCTATATTGAGTCAAGCTGGGTATTATCACACATTGATGACTATACTTGTAATAATTGTCTCTTTTACTTATGTTCGCTACATTATCATGTTTAAGACATTGTTTTTTTTACGGCCAAAATGGCTTCGAATGATGCTTTTACTTGGCAATATCTTTCTTTTTATTTTTATCCTATACTGGGTGGAGTACATATTAGGAACTGTAGATGCATTTGCGATAGAAGACTTGATACACAATCATGATTTAGGCATGATGCAGCAAAAAGACATCATGATGTATGTCAAAAAACTTTGGATGTTCTTTGGCGTAGCTTCATTCATCGGAATTATAGGATTTAATATACGACTGATACTTTCTTTTTGGAAAAAAAGACGTGTCGTCACCAAAACAATAACAACCCATCAATCATAAAATATTTTAGTATGCAAAAATTTAATGAAATAGAATATAAAAGACCAGATTTTGATGCCTTGAAAAAGGACTATATGGCGCAAGTAGAAAACCTCAGAAATTCTACTTCTGTAGAAGAGCAAAAAGAGGCGATAAATGTCATCAACAAACTAGCTAATGAATACGATACGGTTGTCAATTTAGCTTTTATACGCAATTCGATAGATACGCGTGATGAATTTTATGACAAGGAAAAAACTTTTTTTGACGAGAAAAATCCAGAATTTTTTGATTGTCAAGCTGAATATTACAAGGCATTATCTTCTTCTAAGTTTAGAAAAGAATTGGCAGCAGAGTTTGGCGAGCACCTTTTTACCATTGCAGAAATGGAAGTCAAGTCTTTCAGCAAGGAAAACATCGACTTGATGAAAGAGGAAAACAAATTGGGTTCTGAATATTCTAAGCTCGTAGCTAGCGCAAAAATAGATTTTAGAGGAGAGACGCTAAACTTGAGTCAGCTATCGCCATTTGCACAAGACAAAGATAGAGCTACAAGAAAAGAAGCAGCTGAAGCACGCTACAAATTTGTAGCAGAAAATGGTGAAAAATTTGATGAAATCTATGATAAAGCGGTCAAAGTACGTCATCAAAAAGCAAAAAACATGGGTTTTGACAATTATGTAAAACTCGGCTATCTAGAAATGAAGCGTTTTGACTACACACCAGAAATGGTTGCCAATTTTAGAAAACAAGTACAAGAGCTTATCGTACCTTTAGTCACAAGACTACAAGAGCGTCAAGCGAAAAGAATAGGCGTTGATAGTATGAAACACTATGATAGTCCTTTCAAATTTAAAAGCGGCAATCCTACACCAAAAGGAAGTCCAGATTGGATAGTTGAGAATGGACAAAAAATGTATCGTGAACTCTCTACAGAGACAGGTGAGTTTTTTGACAAAATGATTGATTACAATCTAATGGACTTGGTGACAAAACCTGGCAAAGACATGGGTGGATATTGTACTTCGCTTGTTGATTACAAAATGCCATATATTTTCTCCAATTTCAATGGAACTTCTGGCGATATTGATGTACTGACGCATGAAGCAGGACACGCATTTCAAGTGTATAGTTCTATGCATTATTCTATCCCAGAATATTATTGGCCTACGTACGAGTCTTGTGAAATACACTCAATGAGTATGGAGTTTTTCACTTGGCCTTGGATGGGACTTTTCTTCAAAGAAGATACAGAAAAATACAAGTTTGGACACTTAGCAGGTAGTTTGTCGTTTTTACCATATGGAGTAGCTGTAGATGAATTTCAACATGTCATCTATGAAAACCCAGAGATGACTCCTACAGAGCGTAGAGCAGCATGGCGAGAAATAGAAAAGAAATATCAGCCAAATCTCGATTGGGATGGATTAGAATATCCTGAAAATGGTGGAAGATGGCAATTGCAATCACATATCTATCAAAGACCTTTCTATTATATAGATTATTGTTTGGCGCAGATTTGTGCATTTCAGTTTTGGGTGCGTATGCAAGACGATTTTAAAGGAGCCTGGGCAGATTATCACAAGCTATGTAAAGTAGGTGGCTCTATGCCATTTGTAGAACTCGTGAAATACGCAGGATTGAAATCTCCATTTGAGGACGGTACAGTCGAATCTGTAGTTGGAGCAATTAATAATTGGCTAGACAAAACGGATGATGCAGAGTTTTAAGTAAAAATAACTTAATAATCACATAACGTCTATTCAGAGATCGTGAAAGCGACCGAAGAATCCCCTGCCAGTTGGCACGAGATTCTTCACATCACTCTGAATAGGCGTTTTTTTATACATTCACCTTTTTAGTACCTTTACCATTCAAGCAAAACAAGTATTTTGAACAAACGCAAAGTCCTTAATGATCCAGTACATGGGTTTATTACCATTCCTTACGATTTTTTATTTGATATTTTAGAACATCCATATTTTCAACGGCTACGTAGGATACGACAATTAGGACTGACAGATTATGTCTATCCAGGTGCTTTGCATACTCGTTTTCATCACGCACTTGGTGCTATGCACTTAATGCACAAAGCTATTTATACGCTCAAGCAAAAAAAAGTCAAAATCACCAAACAAGAAGAAAAAGGCGCTTTGGCAGCTGTCTTATTGCACGATATTGGACATGGTCCTTTTTCGCATACGCTAGAAAATTGTTTGATAAAAGGTGTGTCACATGAATGGATTTCAGCGTTGTATATGGA
>JBMZDS010000098.1:0-6103 GCA_049614465.1 Chitinophagales bacterium | reverse complement strand
CGTTTAGTTTTGTACCAATCATCAAATGCCACAGGAAAAACACCGGTAGGATCTTTTCGATTGAGTATTTTATCACTGTAGTAATTTACCTTAAATCGATTGAACCAATCACTTTGCGTACGATATACATAAGTCAATCCGCCAAAGTATTGTTCTTTAGGATCCCACTCTACGTTTCTATCATAACTATCTGCATTCCATCCATTGAAAAAATATCGTCCACCATTGGCTTGCAACAGATGATTTCCTTTTTTCAACCCTACACTAGCATCTACATTATATGTTCCTATACTTTCATAATAACTACTCACATTTCCATCCCACTTATTATCTTGAGACGATTTTGTAATAAGATTGATTACGCCAGCTATAGCATCTGTGCCATAGATAACGGACATAGGTCCCTCTATGATTTCTATACGCTCTATATTGTTGAGATTAATCTGAGATAAATCAATATTTCCATTGACACGCCCCACTACAGGAACACCATCTATCATTATTTTGACATTAGCTCCATCTAGTCCTTGAAGGGATACATTGCTACCAAGTACTCCGTCCTGTTGTATACGGACATTCATCTCACTCATCAAAGCATCCCGAAGATTATTGGCTCCTTTACTCTCTATTTCATCTTGCTTGATTACGGCAACTTCATACATACTTTCTTCGACTTCTTCTTCTGCCGAAAGTCCTGTAATCACGACTTCATTAATTTCTGATTCGTAAGGAAATAAATAAACGGCTCTCGCACGATTGGGCTCGATTGTTTTATGCAACTTTTGATAGCCTATATAACTGATTTGAATGGTAGTAGTTGTGCTAAAAGGAATCTCTACTTCGCCATATTCATCTGTAGTTCCATATTTGTTTTGTCCTCTGTCATTGGTAAAGATAGTAGTGGCATATACAAGAGGTTCTAGCGTCTCCGCATCATAAACTTGTAACGTATTTTGAGCCTTGACAGAAATAAATCCGAAAAGGCTCAACGCTACAATTATCAATAAGCGATATGTTCGCTTGTTTTTTCTCATTAATTATTTTACAATTAATTTTTGAGTATTTGTATTTTTTCCATCTGTCACTGTCACAAAATAAATTCCTTGCTCAAAATTAGCAAGATTAATAGGGATTTGCGTCATGCCATTGTCAAGATTCAATGCTTCTCTATGCATTGTAGCACCTATGATATTTATAACTTGTACAGATAAATTTGTCATTGATTTTTCAGCAGAAAGAATCAAATACGCTACATCTTGTGCAGGATTAGGATAGATTCCTTGAAAATCTATTGCTTCTATCTCATTGATAGCAACACTTGCTACTTTTTCTGTTGTGAAATGAATCTTTCCTGTACCAAAGCCTTCTACTTCTGTAAAAATCAAGTGATATACATCATCATTTCTATCTTTTACGAACCAACTTAATGAATCATCGATAACAAATGATGGAGGTACTCCCATAAAATCAAAAGTTTTCCAATCATCACCAATAATATTCTTCAAAGTATCTGCTAAAGTTGCTTCATTATATACCGCATTTGTAGAGAGCTCATTATTTACTTCCGCTACAGATATTCCTTCATTGAGAAAAACAGTTGTTGATTTTTGTCCTGCAGGAAAAGGCAAAGCCATACGTGTGAATTGTAAATCCCAAGTTGTATTGACAGGATCTCTATCTATTGCTAACTCATTATCATCAAGATTAAGATAAACAAAGTTTTGATCAGTATAAGTAGATGAATTAATGACAAACAAAGAATCAAAAGCATTGTCTAGAGAAGCTACTCTATAATACCACTCTCCTTGTTCTCTTTTTTGCATAAATGTCTTGAAATAGTCACCATCTAATGTTTTGATGATAAAAATTTCTTCTCCAAAAATCAAATGAGACGCAAAAAAGTAACTTCCCCATCCATAGCTCAATTTTTGATTTTGTCCAGAACCTGACATCTGACCTACACCTGGCAAATCTGAATAAGCACCAAATTCGAAACTTTTAGGATTGTTATACAAATTATCCCAAGTCATGCCAGTCGTATCGACAGTAGCAAAATCTGCAGTATCAGCACCAGTCACCCAAAGATCGACTCCTGCCCCTTCGTTGATGAAGATGCCTGCTCGCTGCGAAGGAACAGAAAGTGCAATCGTCCAATCATTTAATGGCTGAGTTGCTACTGTACTATTTTCAAAGCTGTAAAATACGTCATCACTGTAATCAGTATTCATATTGACAGAATCGCTAACTGTCTGTGCAAAAATGTTCATTGCTATAAAGCAAGATAAGAAAAGTGTAAATGTCTTTTTCATGTGTTATTGTTTATGATACAAAGGTCTTGCAGTTCGTTGGGATAAACAATAAAAGACTAAAAAGTATTGTCATAGAATTGTCACATCTCATGACAATTCCTTGACAGTGCAGAATAATTGAATTATTTGATGATTTATATCATCTTTAAATGAAAAAATCCGAACCATTTTATGATTCGGATTTTTCGCAATTATTAGATGTTCAAAAACATTATTTTTCTAAAAAAGGATAACGATAGTCATCTGCAGGAACAAATGTTTCCTTTATCGTACGCATACTTACCCATCTTAGCAAATTATGCTTAGATCCTGCTTTATCATTAGTACCTGAAGCTCTTCCTCCTCCAAATGGTTGTTGTCCTACAACTGCACCTGTTGGTTTATCATTGATATAGAAATTTCCTGCTGCATGACGCAATATTTGATTGGCTTCCTCTATCGCATATCTGTCTTGTGAAAATACAGCTCCAGTCAATGCATATTGAGACGTTCCATCTACAATGTGTAAAGTCTTTTCCCATTCATTCTCATCATACACATAAATCGTAATCACAGGACCAAAAAGTTCATTGCACATAGTCGTATAGTTAGGATCTTTAGTGACAATTACAGTTGGTTCTATAAAATAACCTTCTGATTTGTCATGTCCCCCTCCTACGATAATATCTACATCATCATTCTTTGCAGCATCTAGATAACGTGCTATTTTATCAAAGCTACGCTCATCTATCACAGCATTGACAAAATTGCTAAAATCTTCTACAGTTCCCATTTTCATAGATTGCACATCTGCAATGACATATTTCTTTACATCTTCCCATATATTACTTGGGATATATGCACGTGAAGCGGCAGAACATTTTTGTCCTTGAAATTCGAAAGCTCCTCTAGTAATTGCTGTAGCAACTTGCTTAGCATGTGAAGATGGATGAGCAACGATAAAATCTTTTCCACCTGTCTCTCCTACAATCCTTGGATATGTTTTGTATTTGTGGATGTTCTCTCCTATTGTCTTCCACATATATTGGAATGTTCCTGTAGATCCTGTAAAGTGAATCCCTGCAAAATCAGGATGGTTGAAACAAACTTCTCCTGCCTCAGGGCCATCAGCCAATACCATATTGATAACACCATCTGGCAATCCTGCTTCTTTAAACAATTCCATAATAAAGTGAGCAGAATATATCTGTGTATCCGAAGGTTTCCAAACGATAACATTTCCCATCATAGCTGGTGCTGCACAAAGATTGGCACATATAGATGTAAAATTGAACGGTGTCACAGCAAAAACAAATCCTTCAAGTGGACGATATTCTAGTCTATTCCACATACTAGGATTAGAGCCTGGCTGTTCTTTATACAAGTCTGTCATGTACTCGACATTAAATTTAAAGAAATCAATCAATTCACAAGCTGCATCTATTTCTGCTTGCATTGCATTTTTTGATTGAGCAAGCATCGTACTTGCATTGAGCTTGTCTCTAAAAGGTCCTGCCAACAAATCTGCTGCTTTCAAAAAGATAGCTGCTCTTTGTTCCCAAGGCATTGCTTCCCATCTTGGCTTTGCTACCATAGCTGCTTTGATAGCATCTTCTACATTAGTTGATGTACCATAGTTGTATGTACCCAGCGTATGTTTATGCTCATGCGGTGGATGCATAGTTCTTTTATCTTGGGTAAATATTTTCTCACCACCTATCACCATAGGAACGTCAAGTTGTGTGCTTTTCATTGCAGCCACTTCTTTTTCTAGACTTATTCTTTCTGGAGAGTTTGGAGCGTATCCTTTTACGGGTTCGTTCGTTGCTTTGGGTACATTAAAAAATGCGTTTGCCATAATTATGTTGATTTTAGGTATTTTAATATAAATATCATACAAAGATAACGCATTGTCAGCTACTTTGCAATGAGGAATTTGCGGATACTCATTGTAGAGAATCGGTAAGACATAATAGCTAGAAAAATCTTATATTCGCAGCATAAAAATAATCAACAAATGAATTTTGAACTTACCGAAAACCAACAGATGATACGCGACATGGTTCGTGATTTTGCACAAAAAGAAATCTTGCCGCATAGGAATGAATGGGATGAAAAAGAACATTTCCCAGTAGATTTATTCAAAAAGGCAGGAGAACTTGGCTTGATGGGAATTGTCGTCCCTACAAAATATGGAGGTTCTGGTATGGGATATCTAGAATATGTAACGGCATTGACTGAACTCGGAAAAGTATGTGGTGGTGTTGGACTTTCATTTGCTGCACACAATTCTTTGTGTACAGGACATATATTGATGCATGGTAGCGAAGAACAAAAAATGAAATATCTTCCAAAACTAGCAAGTGGAGAATATATAGGTGCATGGGGATTAACAGAACCTAATACGGGAAGTGATGCTATGCGTATGCAATGTACTGCAAAAAAAGAAGGCAACGAATGGGTTATCAATGGCATGAAAACATGGATAACACACGGTCAGTCTGGAGATATAGCTGTTATACTGGTTCGTACTGGTGATTTGTTAGATTCAAACGGTATATCTGCTTTCATTATAGAAAAAGGAACGCCCGGTTTTACTACGAATAAAATTACTCAAAAAGTAGGAGTAAGAGCAAGTGAAACAGCTGAATTGTATTTTGATAATGTACGTATTCCTGCTGAAAACTTGATAGGAGAAGAAGGACAAGGATTTAAGCAAGCGATGAAAATACTTGATGGTGGACGTATCTCAATAGGTGCATTGTCACTAGGTGTAGCTAAGGGAGCATATGAATCTGCTGTAGATTATGCTAAAGAGCGTGAACAATTTGGACGACCAATTGCTCAATTTCAAGCGATAGGATTTAAACTAGCAGATATGGCGACTAAAGTAGAAGCTGCCGAATTGCTTTGTATGCAAGCTGCTGATTTGAAAAATAGAGGACAAAAAGTAACAAAAGAAGGTGCATTTGCAAAACTATACGCTTCGGAAGTAGCTGTAGAGAATGGGAATGATGCAATGCAAATCATGGGAGGAAATGGCTATACCAAAGAATATCCTGCTGAAAAGTACTTAAGAGATGCTCGATTGATGGTGATAGGAGAAGGAACTTCTGAGATTCAAAAATTAGTGATTTCTAGAGAAGTATTAAAAGGTAATTAAAATAACTAATTTCAATCAATTAAAACCGTTTCAATTTTGGAACGGTTTTTTTATGCTCGCCAGTAATATTATTACTTTAAAAACAAGCATAAAAAAGAAAAGTCTCACAATCATTGATTGTAAGACTTCAAGCGGAGATGGAGGGATTCGAACCCCCGGTACCCTGCGGTACAACAGTTTTCAAGACTGCCGCATTCGACCACTCTGCCACATCTCCGGTGCAAAGGTAAGACAAAAAGTAATTCTAAAACAAGTGTTGAGCAGAAAAATTTTAAGAAAAAAACAAAGTCAATAACCGCCTATATTTCAGCCGATTCTTCTGCTAAAAAATCTGCTCTAAGCGACTTTTCTCTATCGTTTTCTTCTCGTTTATAGTAGATACTTGCATTCAATTCGAAACCAATGAGCAAAACAAAGGCATTTATATACATCCAAGTCAAGAAAATTATAATCGTTCCGAAGATACCATAGACTGTATTGTACCTATCTATTCCCCCCACATAGGCAGAGAAAATGATGGAAGCTAGTATTGAAACAATAGTCGCAAAAGTAGATCCTGGCGAAATAAATCGGAATTTATTTTTCACCGCAGGTCCATAATAATAAATGGTGGATATAGACAAAAAGAAAAGCAACACAATAATGATATAAC
>JBMZDS010000097.1:0-6121 GCA_049614465.1 Chitinophagales bacterium | reverse complement strand
ATAAATTCTAAGTAATTTTATCTATATTTGGTCTAAATTAAGAAAGCAAGTGGATTTTCAATCAAACAACCTAAATTTTGGACTCAACTTACCCGCGCAGTTAAAAGGTAATCACACTTGTGAATGCAAAAAGAAAAATAAGTGCTGTAAAAAGTATAAAAAGAAAGGCAAGCAATGTAAAAAATGCCCTAAGGATGGGATGATTGTAATTTAATCAAAATATGTACTCCAAGCTTTTTGAGCTAAATTTCTAGATTCAGAGTAAAAGTTTTCACCATATTTAGCTTTTAGCAATTCATTCATTTTATCATCATAGCATTTATTAATCGAATCATCACAATTCCCTAACGACCTTTTAATTTGATAGTTTTCATACATAAATTTATCATAGAATTGTTCGAATTCGGGTTCTTCTTCTATAATAAATCCGTATATAATTTGAACATACTCTCCACTTTCAAAATCGCTTTTAGCTTCTAATCCTTGAACTTGACATGTAGTAATAGCAGCAGCAGCAGTAGTATTACGATTTTCTATGACGAAAAATCCAATAACCAAGATTGTAATAATACAACCAAAAGCTATGTATATAATACGATTCATAAAACTTTAAAAGTAGTCCTTCGATTCTTTGCTCGATTTTCATCAGAATTATTCTCTACAATAGGTACAGTTTCACCATAGCCTACAGAAGTCAGTCGGTCAGCATCGATTCCATTCTCTACTAAATAATCCAAGACTGCTTTTGCTCGATTTTCGGACAAGATTTGATTATCATTCTCCTCTCCTACATCATCAGTGTGTCCCCCTATCTCTATTTGCATTTCAGGATTATTTTTCAAGAACTTAAACAACTGTTTCAACTCTACTTTTGATTCATCTTTCAGTGTTGCCGAATTGCTATCAAAAAAGACATTGTGCAAAGCAAACTCTTGACCAGATATAGCTTTAGCCAATCCTGCTTCAAGAAAATAAGTTTCATAAACTGCTACATCTTCAATAGAAAAATTGGCAGAAAAAGGAAGATATCCATCTGATGTAACAGTATATGAATAATTTTTCCCAACAGGTAAAGTCAATAAAAAACTACCATCCATTTTATCAGAAGACATGACTTTATATAAACTTCCCGTACTCAAGTCATAGACTCTAATCAATCCTGAGACAGCATCAGTTGTAGCATTATCAAAAGTCTTTCCTTTGACATTGACGACAGCATTCGGCTGACTTTCTTTTGGCAAATCAAAACTATAAATATCCATACCGCCATAGCCACCTTCTCGCTCCGAAGCAATATAGGCTTTCTCTCCATCAGCAGATACGTACATGCCGAGTTCTTGCGCTGTAGAATTGATAGGATAACCAAGATTGACTGGAGTAGTCCATTCTCCATTTTCATCTTTGGTACTTTTAAAAATATCCATTGCTCCCATCCCTACATGTCCATTGGATGCGAAGTACAATGTCTTACCATCTGGATGAAGCTGTGGACGCTGCTCATCTCCCATTGTATTGATAACATCACCTAGATTTTGGGCTTCACCAAATGTACCGTCATTGCCTAAGTAACTCATATAAATATCTGAACCACCCACACCATCATCTCTTTTGGCAACAAAATAAAGTGTACGACCATCTGCACTCAACATAGGTTGTGACTCCCATCCTCTTGAATTAATATTCGTCCCCATATTGAATGGATTTTGCCACTCATCTCCTACCTTTTTTGTCATAAAAATGTCAAATCGACCTTCATTATTTTCTCTTTTATCTGTCGCAAAAAACAAATACTTTCCGTCTATATTAATCGCATGTGCGCCTTCATTACTCGTAGTAGAATTGATTGTATTATTCAACTTTTTTCGCGACTCCCATTGCTCATTTTTTTGCTTGGATACATAGATATTTTCATCAGGATAACGCATACCTCCATCCATTACTGTAAAATATAGATATTCATTATCCGCTGTGATAGAAGGAAAATATTCATTTAGATCAGAGTTGATATTTTCACCCAGATTCTCAGGATTGAAGTCTACAGGATTAGCAATAGCATTTTCTGCAAAATCAATGCTTGCTATCAATAAATTAGCTTCCCACAATGCTTTACCTTTCAGCTCCCCTTTTTCCAAATAATTCTGTGCATGTGTTCTTGCTTTTTCAAAATCAGTCGTGTAAGAGTAACAGATAGCTGCATTATAATGCCCTACTATAAGTGTATTGTCTAGCGCTAACACCTTTTCATAATACGTTGCTGCTTCTCCGTAATTTTGCTTGTAATTTTGTTGAATATTGGCAATTTGAATAAATGGATCGATGTAAGTATCATCCTCTACTGCTGCCTTCATAAACAACAATAATGCTTCATCAATTTTGCCATAAACAAAAGCATTATCTGCTTCCGTATAATAAGCTTGCGCTTTCTTTGATTGTGCCAAAGCAATATGATTATGACAAGAAAACAGTAGTAATGTAGTAAGTAAAAAAATGATTTTTTTCATAATAGAATAACGAATTTAATCAAATTTAAGTATTCCTATCCGGTATCTGGAAACAAGTACAGTATCGCGATTGCAATGTTTTACTTATTAAAGTTTCAGATTTTAGGCTCGCTAAGCATATTGCATTTAGAATGGCGTGTCTTCCTCTGCGAAATCGCCACCTTCATCTTGCTTATCGAATCCATCTTCATTCATACGAGATCCCATAGTGATGGTATTGCTCTCTAAATGACCTGCAGGTTCTGTAAAATGGTTATTCTCTAAATTTTGGAACTTAGCAAAATGAGGAACAAATCGAACTTTAACAGTCTCTAGTGCACCATTTCTATGCTTGGCTACAATGACTTCACCTATTCCTCTACAGTCCATACCATCTTCATCTTGTGTGATTTTGTAGTATTCTGGTCGGTACAAGAAAATCACCATATCCGCATCCTGCTCTATCGCTCCAGACTCTCTCAAATCTGACAACATTGGACGCTTAGCCCCTCCTCTTGTTTCCACTGCACGACTCAATTGCGAAAGTGCAATAACTGGCACATTCATTTCTTTGGCTATTCCCTTCAGATTTCGTGAAATCATCGAAATTTCTTGCTCACGATTTCCTCCACTTTTACCATCTACAGAGCCAGTCATCAATTGTAAATAATCAATCACAATCATCTGAATATCATGCTTTGCTTTTAATCTTCTACATTTTGCACGCAATTCGAAAATACCAATAGCAGGCGTATCATCTATAAAGAGTGGCGCTTTTTGAAGATTATCGATATTCTTTGTCAAATGCTTCCATTCACGCTCTAAAAGTGTTCCTTTACGGAGTTTTTCACCCGAAATTTCTGTTTCCATAGATATCAAACGAGAAACCAACTGGTTGGATGACATCTCTAATGAGAAAAACGCAACAGGTTTATCTAAATCAACTGCAGCATTACGTGCTAACGCCAAAGTAAAAGCAGTTTTACCCATACCAGGACGAGCAGCAAGAATGATTAAATCTGATTTTTGCCAACCAGCCGTCAGTCTATCCAAATTGGTAAATCCTGAACCAACTCCAGTAAGTACATCTCCATCGGCTGCTTTTTGTCTACGTTGGTCTATTTCATCCAACTCAGCCAATACAACATTGCCTATTTTCTGTGCGCCTTTTTTAATGTTTGATTCGGTGAGCTTAAACAAATCTGCCTCTGCTTTATCCAATACATTAAAAACATCTACTGTTTCATCAAAAGCATCTTTTGTCAATGCTGCTGAAACAGTAATTAATTCTCTTTTTAGGTATTTTTCGGCTACGATACGAGCGTGAAATTCTATATTGGCACTTGATGCTACTTTATTGGTTAGTGATGCAATAAAAAATGGTCCACCTACTAAATCCAAATCTCCTTGTGTTTTCAATTTTTCCGTAACGGTCAAAATATCAATCGGTTCATTTTCTTGATACAACAATTTCATTGCGGCAAACACACGCTGATGTGCATCAAAATAAAAAGTATCTGAATTGAGGATGTCAATTATCTTATCAATCGCTCCTGCTTCGAGCATCAATGCTCCTAGCACTGCCATTTCAAGATCCTTCGCTTGTGGCATGACTTTAGCGTTTTCGAGCGCATCATTTGTCTTATATTGCTTGCGCTTTCTTACTTCATTGAGTCTTTCGCTAAAATCTTTTTCGTCTGCCATTGCCTGTAGGATTTATTTCTTCTGTAAAAAGGGAGTTCGAAGATAAAGACAAAATGAGCCTTCTTGTATCTAAAGATACGAAAAAAGAAATACCCAAATCAACATGGATAACTTTTGAAAATTGTGAGTAAAAAAGTCAACTATTTTTGCTCAATCACTACTCCATCTTTGTCGAGTAGGACGGTTTTTTGACCATTATCTACCTCTACACGTGTACTATTGATAAAGACTTTTTTCTTCTTATCTTCCTTCAAATAATCATTTACCCAAGAATTGAATACCGATAAACAAGCACTAAACAAAAGC
This sequence comes from Chitinophagales bacterium, assembly GCA_049614465.1. Taxonomy (GTDB): domain Bacteria; phylum Bacteroidota; class Bacteroidia; order Chitinophagales; family UBA8649; genus JBMZDS01. The sequence continues at coordinate 1,631 of JBMZDS010000097.1, read as the reverse complement.
GCCCATCCAAAATTAATAATCGTCAGACTATCAAGCATCCAATCCGCCATCAAAACGATACAAGTATTAATGACTAAAAGAAATAATCCTAGTGTAACTATTGTTGCAGGTAAAGTAAAAAATATAAATATCGGACGTACAAATGTATTGAGCAAGCTAATCACTAAAGCAACTATAACAGCCGCCATAATTCCTTCTTCTACCTGTACACCTGGCAACAGCCAACTTAATAAAAATACAGCTAATGCTGACAACATTATTTTTGTAAAAAATTTCATAATCAATTATTTTACTGATTATAAATCAAAAATCGTGCGAATAGAAAAAACGTGTCGTTTTGTCATAAAGAACTGCCTTGATGAAATCTATGAAATCAAAAAGGCAGTTACAAGGTAAAAATGGGATATCTTATTTCTTTCCAAAAAGTGCGCCTATTCCTGTATTTATCTCTTCTACCTCTATGTTGAAATTTTCTCTGATAACACTCTCTACTTCACCATAAAAACCATCTCCATCTCCATAAATCAAATCAATAACCAAGGCACCTATAAATCCAAGATTATTACGTAAAATACCTAACCACCAGACCAATTCAGAATCATCAAAATTGATAAATGTTGATCCTTCATTTTCTGTTAGACGAACATTAGTTCTATGATACGCATTCTTAACAACCAGTAGACTTGCTGGCTTACTACCAAGCATTCCTTTTGAAGCTTCTTGTGCTGTATATTCATATTTATCACCGAATTTTTCTTTATAGAGTGCTTCTACTTTCGAAAGCGTGATATTGTCTTTTGTATATAATTGTTGATACTTTCCCATGTTGTTTATTATTTTAGTTTAAGGATTATTTTTTCCAGATATTCATATTCAATTTCAAATCATCGATGATAGACAACTGCTCACTCAAATCTTGGTAAATATCGTCTATCCATGCCTTTTCCATTTTGGTAAATAGACTTGCTTCATATTTATCTATTCCATTGTTATTGGCGATGACAATTTGATTGTCTTTGATAGCAATATAGAGTTTGCCTTTATTTCTCATCGCAAGTTTTTTGATACGCTCCATCATAGACGTAGATAGCGCGTATCTAGCCGCTACTTGATCTGCACAGCAAATCTTAAAGTGCTTCATAAACTCAGGATCTTCGAGTACCACTTCATTTTCGAAATTATCCAAATGCGACTCCATCTCATTCTCTGCCAAGGATTTCAAGAATGAGATGTTGGAATAAATCACGATTGGTGTTGCTATAGTTTTATGAAACTTTGCCATAAAATACTGTCCTTTGAACACTTCATCTGGGCCACTATTCTCACTACTAAGTCTAGACTGATGATGTATAGTCAAATCGCAAGTCTGAAAAGGAACGCCATTGTGCACACCTAATATCTGATCGTTTCCATCTATTTTGTAATTGCTCGGAAGAAATAATCCCGAATTATTTATATCATGTTTATCTACATGTCCATACTCTAAATATTCAAAATTTGGATTGATAAAATGAATGATTTTATTCAAAATAGTTGCCTTGAACTGCGTATAATCTCCCGTATTTTGAGCAGTATTATTTCTAAAAATAAAGCGACTAAAAAGATAGCCAAAAAATGAAATTCCAAATACT
>JBMZDS010000096.1:0-6144 GCA_049614465.1 Chitinophagales bacterium | reverse complement strand
CAAAATGATGTCTATCGTGCATATGGGAAAGACATAGCCGAATTTTCATTGCGAGTGTATGATAGGTGGGGAGGAGTCGTCTATAATGGTCAAAATCTCATAGATTCATGGGATGGCACTTCAAAAGGGAAACCCATAGAAAGTGGCTTTTACTTTGCTGTACTTAAAGCAATTGGTAAAGACGGAAAGAATTTTGAGTTGTATGAAAAGGTGAGATTGGTGAGATAATTCACTATTTCATTATCTCATGTCCACCTATCTCTTTCTTTGTTTTGAGGTATTCGTGATTGTGCGGATTGGCATCTATTTCTATCGCTATATTTTCTACGACTTCTAGTCCATGTCCTATAAGACCTACTCGTTTTTTAGGATTATTACTCATCAACTTCATTTTAGAAATTTTGAGGTCACGGAGTATCTGTGCACCTACACCATAATCTCGCTGATCCATATCAAATCCTAATTTTTCATTGGCTTCATAGGTATTCATTCCTTCCTCTTGCAGTTTGTAGGCTTTGAGTTTACTGAGTAATCCTATTCCTCTTCCTTCTTGTTGCATATATATCAATGCGCCTTTGCCTTCTTTTTCTATCATTTGAAGAGCAGCCGCTAGCTGGTCGCCACAATCACAGCGTAGTGAATCCAATAAATCACCTGTCACACAAGAAGAGTGTACTCTTGTCAATATTGTATCCCCTTCGTTCCATTCTCCTTTCGTCAATGCAAAGTGAGTTTCTCCTGTATTAGTTTGTGTATACGCTGTCAATTCAAAATTGCCATGTTTTGTAGGCATATTGATCTTTACTTCTTTCTCTATAAGACTTTCGTGTTTCAAACGATATTTTATCAAGTCTTCGATAGAAACTACTTTCAAATCATGCTTATCTGCTACTTTGAAAAGGTCTGGTAAGCGAGCCATTGAGCCATCTTCGTTCAATATTTCTATCAAAACACCAGCCGGTTCAAATCCTGCCAATCTAGCCAAATCTATAGCTGCTTCGGTATGCCCTGCTCTACGCAACACCCCACCTTCTCTAGCTTTCAATGGAAAAATATGTCCAGGTTTGCCTAAATCTTCAGGTTTTGTATCAGGATTAACAAGTGCTTGTATTGTAGCAGCTCTATCATGTACAGATATACCAGTTGTGCAGCCGTGTCCTATCAGATCCACAGAAACCGTAAATTGTGTGTGATGCAAAACTGTATTTTTGCCAACCATAAGGTCAAGTCCTAGTTCATCACATCTATCTTCGATAAGTGGTGTGCATATAAGCCCTCTTCCTTCTCTCGCCATAAAATTGACGATTTCTGGAGTGACATTTTGCGCAGCTGTGATAAAATCACCTTCGTTTTCACGATCTTCATCATCTACTACGATTACTAATTTTCCTGCTTTTATATCTTCGATAGCTTCTTCTATCGTATTGAGTTTTCTATCCATTGTTGCGCTCTGTGGGTGTCCAAACATTATTTTCTGTTCCTTTTACGTACTTTATAAAGCCAAAAAATAAGGCAATGTTCATCATAAAGAAGTAGCGTAAAAGACGGAGCAAATTTACGTGAATATCTACGCGTATCAAAGCCCAATCGAGAAAAGCTAGAAATAATAATAAATTGGCAATTGCAAATAGTGTAGTATAAAGAGGAAATGATACTAAAATAGCAAGCGAAACGTAGGCGAAAAGCAAGAAAAAAGGACCTAGCCAACGCAATACTTTATGAGAGAAGAAGGCAAATGATACTTGCTTATTCTTTGCAAAAAGTAAGGATTTGAATTCTTTTAAATTTTGAAAATTACCTACTGAAATTCTTTTTTTACGGTTAAATTCTTCTAGAATACTACTTGGTAAATCTTCATAACAAATTGCATCTTTATCGGTAATTATTTTCGCATTTTGTTGCAATACAAGCATACTAAAGTAAAAATCTTCTGCTAAGCAATGCGATGGAATCTCCTCAATATATGAAGATCGGATGGCATAGCAAGCTCCAAATGCGCCCATGCTTGCTCCGAATGCTTTGCCTTCATTTATTTTCAATTGATTTTCGCCTGAAATATAAATACTCTCTTGTTTTGAAATTCCTTCTTGACGGATATTCTTATTCTTAACATTGGCACAGACAAGTCCTATTTCTTTATTTTTGAAATGCGCAACCAAAGTCGAAACCATTCTTTTTGCAAATAAAATATTAGCATCTGTTTGTATGATTACTTCATACTTTTTCAAATCTATATATTGTGTAAATAATTGATTGAGTACGCCCAATTTTCCATGTCGTCCTTTTATCAAATGAAAATTAATTGCTGCATTTTCTTTGGCAAACTTTTCACAGATTTCATTGGTTTTGTCTGTCGAATCATCAGAACCAATAAAAACAGTCATTTTATCTAACGGATAATCGCTTTCTAAAATACTTTGCAACTTTTGAGCAATTACTTTTTCTTCATTATAGGCTGCTATAACTATAGCGATTTCGGGAAGTTCATCTTTATGATATCGTATTGTATTTCCGGCTTTCCCTTTTGCCCATTTTTTTAGCAAAAAAGGGTAGAAGATATAGCTGTGAAAAAGACAAGCAAAGCATATCCAAAAGATGATTTGTAAAACGATACTTAAGACCATTGACTGTAAAAATCCATCAATTTTTCGGCTTTTGTGGCTAAAGCGTGTTCTTTTTTTATGAGTGCTTGAGCATTTTCGCCCATTTGTTTCATTTTTTCATGATTTTCGTACAAATCACTCAATGCATTAATCCATTCAATTGGATTGTCTTTGCAGTATATGGCATCTTCATTTTGCGCTATTCCGCATGCGCCTAGTCGTGTAGATAAAACGGTGCGCCCGTAGCCCATTGCTTCAACTATTTTGACACGCATGCCACTACCTTCGAGTATGGGTGCTATCATCAATGATTGATTATGGATAAAATCTTTGGCACTTTCTATTTCTCCATGAATATGTAGATTGGGATATTTCCATTGCTTTATCCTTTCAGGAAAATTTCTACCTGCTAGATGAAATTCTGCTTTGGGCTGTTTTTTAACGAAATTTTTCCAGACATTTTCTAAAAACCATTGCACACCATTGATGTTAGGTAACCAATCCATACCGCCTAGAAATCCTACTTTAAATTCGAGAGGCAATTCTGCACTTGAAAAGTCGCTGTGAGCAACTTCTATTATTTGTGTATTTTTATTTTGTTGTTGAAAAAAAGTTGCATCATTTGACGAAATAGGAATGATCGCATCTACTACTGTTGCTATAGTTTCTTCATATTTTTTCAACCGTCTGTTCATTATATTTTGCAGATATATTTTTCTGGCAAAATTTGTTTCATTCTCGGCTAGTCCTTGCCATATTTCATGCTCTACATTGTGTGCTCGCAATACTATTTTAGCTTTACTATATTTTTTAATCGATTTGATATAGACACCTAAAAAAACGGTTTCTAAATGAATGACATCAAAATCATTTTCTTTTAATAGGGTAATTAATTTTTGCTCAAATGATTTATCATAAAATCGAGTTACGATATACGGTTTAGCTGTAAATAGATTGAAAAAAGCTGCATAAACGCAAATAGTCGTGTCTATTTTTTTAAAATGATAGTCTACATTCTTCAATTTGTATTGTGCAAAATTATTTGGTAATGGATGTTTCAACGTTTCCATTGCAAGTACTGTCAACTCCCCATTCTGTTGAAAAACCTGAGACAATTGATGTATTGCGACAGACTCTCCATCTTTGGGAGGCAAGGGACTTTTTTTACATAATTGAAGAATTTTCATAGAATGGCGTAAAAGTAATACTTTTGCAGAAGTATGTACCAATCAAATAAAAAAGTAATTGTGGTAATGCCTGCATATAATGCGGCACTCACTCTCGAAAAGACATTAGCCGAAATTCCTGAATGGGTAGATGAAATAATCTTAACAGATGATGCTAGTACGGATAATACAGTTGAAGTTGCACAGCAACTGGGTATAAAGCATATTATCAAGCATGAGAAAAACAAAGGCTATGGTGGAAATCAAAAGAGTTGTTATAATAAAGCCTTAGAATTGGGGGGAGATATTGTCATTATGGTACATCCTGATTATCAATATACTCCTTTACTAATTCCAAGCATTGTCAATATAATCAGTCAAGATTTGTATGATGTCGTGCTTTGTTCTCGTATTTTAGGCAATGGTGCATTGAAAGGTGGAATGCCTTGGTACAAATACGTTGCAAATCGTATTTTGACATTTACGCAAAATGTATTTTTAGGACAAAAATTGTCTGAATATCACACAGGCTATCGCGCATTCTCGAGAAAAGCTTTAGAAAGTATCAATTACAACATCAATTCTGACGATTTTATCTTTGACAATCAAATGCTTTGTCAGTTGTTTTATGCAGGATTTGAAATGGGCGAAATTACTTGTCCAACCAAATATTTTGATGAAGCAAGTAGTATCAATTTTAAGCGTAGTGCTATATATGGCATGGGCTGCCTATGGAATTCACTTATTTACAGGATGAATAAGATGGGATTAGGGAAGTCAAAGTTGTATCACGGGTAAAAACCTCTAACAATAAATTGTATTTTGCATAGTATCTTTGCATTATGCAACAAGAATTTGACTGGCTAAAAACAACACGCCAAAATGTACTCAATATATTGAAGGATTTTTCCCTTGCTCAACTAAATGAAATCCCTGCGGGTTACAATAACAATCTCGCTTGGCATTTGGGACACTTAGTAGTTACACAACAATTACTTTGCTATAAATTGTCTGGTAATTCATCAACTATTCAAGATGTGATTATTGATAAATATCGTAAAGGAACGACTCCAAAGGAAAATGTTTCACAAGAAGAAATCGATTGGATAAAAGAAAAGCTGTTAACTACTGTAGATGAAATGCAAGTAGATTATGACAATAATATTTTTGATAAATTCAAAGAGTATCCTACCAGCTACAACATTACTTTGCGTTCGATAGAAGATTCTATTCGATTTAATACTCTACATGAAGCACTTCATTTTGGTAATATTATCTCTATGCGAAAATTAGTATAACTATGACGACAAAACTCTCAATAAATATCAATAAAATAGCTTGGTTGCGTAATGCTAGAGGAATCGGTATTCCTAATGTATTGCAGTTCGCAAAAGACTGTGCTCGTTATGGTGCAGATGGAGTGACAGTTCACCCTAGACCAGATGAGCGACATATTACAAAGCAAGATACATATGATTTAGGGGACGTCTTTCCTACAACGGCATGCGAATATAATATCGAAGGATATCCTAGCGATGATTTTATCAAAATGGTCTGTGAAATTAAACCTACACAAGTAACTCTTGTCCCAGACGAACCTGGACAATTGACCTCCGACCATGGATGGGATACAGTAAAACATGAAACAAAGTTGACTGAAGTTTTAGCTGAATTTGCTCGTCATAATATTCGTACTTCACTTTTTATAGATCCACTCGAAAAGAATTTAGCGTATACTAAAAAAGTAGGTGCAGATAGAATAGAATTTTATACTGGTCCTTATTCTTTTGAGTTTGCTAAAGGAAAAGAAAAAGCCATTGCACCTTTTACGGCTGTATTGCCATTGATCAAAGAATTGGGTCTCGGAATCAATGCCGGACATGATTTGAATTTGGATAATTTGCGATTTTTTAAAGAACAAATACCTGAACTTTTAGAGGTTTCTATCGGACATGCATTTGTAAAAGATTGTCTATATTTCGGTTTGGAAAATACAGTACAATTGTACAAAAGACTTTTGCAAGATTAAAATCATTTGAGAAAATGAACTCTACTAAAGATTATAGCATTAAACTGAATATATTTCAACATTTTTTTCGATTCTTCTTTACGATTTATGCGAGTACAGCATTCATGTTTTGGGTATTTATTGCCTTTTTGATTTATCTTGTATTCACTCTTTTTACTCGAAAGAAATTTCACAAGCAGTATTTGTATTTTTTGTATCGAATTATTGGGAAATTGATAGCGATATCTATTTTTTTACGAGTCAAAAAAAAGCATCACACTTCATTTTCTAAAGATGAAAGTTATGTTGTTGTTTCCAATCACAATACTATGTTAGATATCCCTGCCAATGTAGTAGGAAGCCCTGA
>JBMZDS010000095.1:0-6222 GCA_049614465.1 Chitinophagales bacterium | reverse complement strand
AGCTATGTCTTCTTGATACTTTGTCATATATATCGTCTTGATAGCATCAAAAAAGTCTTTGAAGAATGCCTGTATAATAGGTTGAAACTCAGGAATCACTAAAGCAGTTTCCACTCCTACATTTCCTTCGATTTGTCCAGTTTCTTTATCGATAAAAATACCTTCTGACATATCAGTCATACCTTGAAATCGCTCTTTTGGAGACAATTCTTCATTGTAGGCATGAGAAAAAACCTCTTCTTTAAAGTACAAGTGTACAGAAGCGATGACTTTCATCATCAATTCTTCTTTGCTAGAAAAGTAGTGATATAGACTTCCTTTGAGCAATCCACATGCCTTCGCAATGTCAGACATAGAAGTCGTGTGATAACTCTTTCTACGGAAAAGTTTCAAGGATTCTTTGATAATTGTAGGTTCGTCAACCTTCTGTTTAGCCATTTTCTAATTTTAAGCGACCGCTAAAATAGAAAAAGTATTTCAACATACCAAACGGTTGTTTGGTAAAATAATAATCAGTAGATTTGAACAAAATTTATACAAATGAAAGGAATGCTAAGAGACGATGCGCTCAAAGGGAAAACGATAGTCATCACAGGAGGTGGCACAGGATTAGGAAAATCTATGACAAAATACTTTATGGAACTTGGTGCTAATACCGTCATCACAAGTCGAAGAATTGAAGTATTAGAAAAAACAGCCAAAGAACTAGAAGAAGCTACAGGTTCAAAATGCCTGGCAGTACAATGTGATGTAAAAGATATAAAACAAGTCGAAAATTTAAGAGATAAAGCCATTGAGGAATACGGTAAAGTAGATATTTTATTGAATAATGCCGCAGGGAACTTCATTTCTCCTACGGAGCGATTATCAGCCAATGCTTTTAAAGCCATAATAGATATCGTATTAATGGGAACGATACATTGCACGCTTACTTTTGGGAAACACTGGATAGATACAAAGCAAGAAAAAGGAAATGTCTTAAATATCGTGACATCATATGCATACACAGGTTCAGGATTTGTAGTGCCGTCTGCATGTGCAAAAGGTGGTGTACTAGCCATGACAAAATCACTAGCCGTAGAATGGGCGAAATATAACATTAGATTCAATAGCATTGCTCCTGGGCCATTTCCTACTAAAGGTGCATGGGACAGATTGCTACCAGGTGAATTGAAAGAAAAACTTGACATCTCTAAACAAGTACCTCTTAAACGTGTAGGCGAACATCAAGAATTAGCAAACTTAGCAGCTTATATGGTTTCTGACTTTGGAGATTATATGAATGGAGAGTGTGTAACACTTGATGGAGGAGAAGTACTACAAGGTGCAGGTCAGTTCAATAATCTAGAAATCGTACCCAATGAAATGTGGGATGCTTTAGAACAATATATTCGTAGCAATAAGTCATAAAGACATCTTAAAACAAAAAAAATCCCCAATCAGCAAATGCTAATTGGGGATTTGTATTTTAAATCGTACTATTTATTATAGTATAAAGATTTCTTGTTTTTTAGAAGGATCCAATCCTGGAACATCTGCAGATACTTTCAACTCATGTGCGTATGGGTGTCCTGAATTCATCGCTCCCGTAGAAACTGGCAATTCAAACTCAACTTCCATAGTTTCACCTGGCTTTACTATCTCATCATTCTTTGCAATTGGCAATTTATTTATCGTAGTACGAATTTTTTCATCAACCATTTTTTTCAAAGAATCACTCCACTTCTTACGAGTAACAATCTCTATATGCTCTACTAAAAATTCTTTTACTGGTGTCTCTCTAGAACCACCTGTTAGTACAGCTTTTCCTTTTATTGATTCTCCTCTCTTGATTTGAGCAGATGAAAGCGTCAATGCTAATTTTGGTTGACCAATACCGACCATACCTTTTAATTTGTCAAAAAATCCCATTTATATAAGTTTTTAGGTTTAAAAAATTCGAAACACAAAGATATAAACTAAGCACCACTCTGCCAAATGTTAAAATTTAATAAGTTTTACAGATAAAACAAACGATTGTTTGGTAAATTTAGTATCTTGCCTTTCAATCATTTACCCCACAAACTTATTACTTACATAATGAAGAAAATCATACTTGGATTTGGCATCCTAATAGGACTAAATCACCTCTATGCACAAGAATTCCCAATTATTAATCCAGAAAATATCGACATCGTACGAGATGAATGGGGAGTTCCTCACATCTTTGGAAAAACAGATGCAGAAGCAGGATATGGACTCGCTTGGGCAAATGCAGAAGACAACTTTAAAGACATGCAAGGTCTTCTTATCATTGGAAAAGGAATGAGTGGACGTGCAGAAGGCGTAGAAGGTGCAAAAGCCGATTATTTTCGACATGTGATACAAGCCGAAGCTATCGTAGCAGAGAAAAAACCTGAAATGCCAGAAGCTTTTCTGAAGTATATAGATGGTTATGTACAAGGAGCAAATGCCTATGCTGAAGCGCATCCAGAAGGCGTATTAGTTAAAAAAGCATTTCCAATGACTATAGATGATGTACTATGTTCGTATGTTGTAGCAATGTCGTTTCTTACAGGTGCTTCTGGTGATATGGAAGCGATTTACAATGGCAACTATGATGACGAACCCGTACATTTTGCAGGATCAAATGCCTATGCAGTTAATGGAACACTAACAGAAGATGGTAATACATATGTATGTACCAATCCACACTTACAAATGGAAGGTATTTTTTCTTTCTACGAAGCACATATCGCTAGTGAAGAAGGATTGAATATGCATGGATCATTATTCTATGGCGGCACATCTGTCTTTATGGGGAATAATGAAAATATGGGTTGGGGAATGACATGGAATCACTTTGACGGTGGTGATGCGTACAAACTCAAAATGCATCCTGACAAAAAACTCATGTATGAATATGACGGAGAATGGCTAAAACTCGAAAAGAAAAAGACAACACTTAAAGTAAAAGTAGGCAAACTTGTAATTCCTGTTCCAAAAAAATCATATTGGAGTGAATTAGGTCCTGTAGTGCGTTCTTCAAAAAACAAAGACGAGTTTTATGCATTCAAATATCCATCATTTATGGATGCTACTACTCCCCTACAGTTGTATGAAATGAATAAAGCAGAAACTTTTGATGATTTTAAAACTGCACTTGACCATCTTGGACTGGGAATGTTTAATATTGTGTATGGAGATAAAGAACAAAACATCTATTACGTTTCTTTTGGGCAAATACCTTTACGAACGGATAGTTTAGTAAATCTCCCAATTATCCCCGGTAATGAATCGAAATATGTATGGGATAGAATCTACACAAGAGAAGAATTGCCACATGTAGAAAACCCAGCTTCGGGTTTTGCACTCAACTGTAATAACACACCATTCAACGCTACAGCCGAAGGAGAGAATGATGATAAAGATCGTTTACCTGACTTTTTGGACAAACGCCCAGGTGATAATAATCGTTCTACTGTTTTGCACGAGTTTTTTGCAAGCGAAGAAAAAATATCTTGGGAAGAATTTCAAGCCATCAAATTTGACAATAGTTTTTCACCTGATGCCTACATAGTACAAGCGATGGATTCTATATATGACTTACGTGCTGCAAATTTCCCTGATATTGAAGATATCATTACCAATTTTCAAAACTGGGATATGGTAGCTGACAAAGATGATGTATCTGCAGCTACTGTAATGGTCGTGCTGGAGCATATTTTCTCTATGAAAGGATATGGAGATGCTGTTTTTATAGAAGGATTTGATGCTTCAGTCAATGATTTTATTGTAGCATTTCGTCAATCAAAAGCATGGCTTTTAGAGCATCACGGCACAGTAGATGTACCGCTTGGTGATATTTTTATAGCAAGAAGAGGTGATAGAGAAGTTTCTTCACCAGGATTTCCTGATGCACTTGCTGCCAACTATGCTCGAAAAGGCAGTGATGGCAAATACACACTCAACTATGGTGATACCTACACACACTTTGTCAATTTTGATGAGAATGGAGTTGTAGAAATGCGTACTTCTGTTCCTTTTGGTAATTCATCTGATCCTGAGAGTCCATTTTTCTTCAATCAAGCGGAAGAGCTTTTTCAGCATCAAAAAACGAAAGAAATGACTTTAGATAAAGAAACTATCTATCAAAATGCATATTCTATTTATCACCCAGAATAGTTTTTGTATTTCAAATCAAAAAAATGTAAATTCGTAACCCAAACTTATAAATCAATTTAATATGAAAAAATTAAGCCTTTTATTTGTCCTAGCAACTTTGCTTTTTGCTTGTAACACACCAAGTACTGAAGACCCCACTGCCAATACCGAAACAGATAAAGATTATCAAACTGTGCTACAAGAAGCACTTATCAATGCCGAAGATGGTGATGTAATAGAAATACCTGAAGGCGTCTACGAATTTACAAGTTCTATCCTTGTAGATGGTGTAAGCAACTTGACAATCAAAGGAGCAGGAATGGATAAAACCATACTTTCTTTTAAAAACCAAACTGTAGGCGCAGAAGGATTGAAAGTAACTGCGGATAATATCGTCATGGAAGATTTTGCCATCTATGATGCGAAAGGAGACGCTATAAAGACACAATATTGTGATGGAGTGACATTCAGAAGATTAAAAATAGCTTGGAGTGGTGAACCAAAACCTGAAAATGGAGCATATGGACTTTATCCCGTAGAAAGTACAAATGTACTGGTAGAATATTGTGATGTGTCTGGGGCTTCTGATGCGGGTATCTATGTAGGACAATCAATAGGTGTTATCGTAAGAGAAAATTATGCACATGAAAACGTAGCTGGTATCGAAATCGAAAACTGTATCAACTCTGATGTATACAACAACTTGGCAGAAAATAACACAGGAGGATTATTGGTATTTGATTTACCTGAATTGCCACAAACAAACGGACATACATGTCGTTTGTACAACAATACACTGAAAGACAACAACTATAAAAACTTTGCGCCAGCAGGAAATATGGTTGCTATCGTTCCTCCAGGAAGTGGCATCACATTATTAGCAGCTAAAAATTGTGAGATTTTTGATAATGAAATCACAGGACACAAGACATTTGGTATTGGTATTGCAAGTTACTTTTTGACACAAAATGAATACAATGATACTATCTACGATCCTTACTGTTCGAAAATCAATGTATACGACAATGTAATTGAACGTAAAGCAGCTATTCCAGATTTAACTACTGATTTTGGGAAAATGGTCAATTATGTCTTTAATGGAAAGCCACAAGACATTATCTATGACGGGATATACAATCCTGCCAATGAAGATGATGCTTCTCTACCTAATGTATACAGCGTTTGTATAGGTGACAATGGAGAAGATGTTAGATGGGCAAATGTAGATGCAGCACATGAATTTGAGAATGTAGACACAGACATCATAAAATATACATGTACTTTTGAAGCATTGCCAGAAGTCGTTTTAGAATAAAAATTAGAATACCAAAAAAATAAAATGCTGTTGGGATAAATTCTTAACAGCATTTTTATAAATAGAACATGAATAAAAGATTCTTAAGCATAGTAGCCATTTTGAGTATTGGAATTATTTCAATTTTCTTAAGTCAGTGTAATTTTTCTAATAAAACCGTAAATGTAGATTTAACACAAATCCCGCATAATAATCTGTCAACTTACAATTTTTTTGAAGGAAAAATCAATGATTTATTACCTCAAGAAGGCGTTTTACCTTATGACTTAAACACTCCTCTCTTTAGTGATTATGCCTACAAAAGTCGATTTGTATGGATGCCTGATGGCACAAGTGCCGCATATGACCCCAAAGAAACCTTTGATTTTCCCCTAGGAGCAGTTTTGATAAAAAGTTTTTATTATCCTGAAGGTTTTGCAAAGCCAGAAGGCGAAAGACGAATTATAGAAACACGCTTACTAATCAATCAAGAAGATGGATGGAATGCATATCCATATGTCTGGAATGACGAACAGACAGATGCAACGCTTTCTATTGCTGGTGGATTTACAGAAGTCAATTATACAGATGAGCAAGGGATAGCACAACAAATCAGCTATGCAATCCCCAATAAAATACAATGTAAGTCTTGTCATATCTATGATGAAGAAATAAAGCCTATAGGACCTAAAGTTCGCAATATAAATGGAGACTTTGACTATGAAGATGGCACAACCAATCAACTTGACAAATGGGTTGAAGTAGGCTATTTATCAGGATATGAT
>JBMZDS010000094.1:0-6232 GCA_049614465.1 Chitinophagales bacterium | reverse complement strand
TGACATAGAATATCATATTTCTACTGATACGAGCGGTATTAGTATTCCACTGCTTTTCTACGCTATGGATTTGTATAGTGCAAAAGGAGTATTATTAAACAATGATAACATGGAACAAGATTTCATGGCTTCAATTGATGGAGTTCTCGTAGAAATATCGCCTATTCCACATGAGTTACAGTCTTACGACAGCAGCATGTCGCTAGCTGATTTTGAATATTATTTCTATCATGAAAATGACGAGTATGAAGGCTTATTTGAGATGAATGATTCTGAAACTAGCAGCTTCTATGTCTCTCCCTCAGATTTGAAGTATTTTGAGACAAACATAGATTCTGGCAAACACATCATCAAAGCCTCATATTATGCAAGCACATGGACATACCAAGACATATGGGTGCAAGAGAAAAGTTTTCGCTACGCTCTTTCGCCTGCCCAATATTGGAAATCATTCAATGAATTGAATATCACAATCGATGCAAGCAATTATAATGGAGAAGTTCAATTTACAAGTCAAGATTCTACAAGTTTTACAGGTATTATGAATCACCAATATCTAAATATTCCTTATGATGTTATAGTAATAGAACAAGTCATAGACATCAATCCTTTTGCTCAAACCCTTATTAATCTCTCGCCATTCAATATTGCGATCATTACGCTATTAATCCTACTTATTATCCATACATTTCTGCAGTATCGTTATAGAAAAACAAATACCATCAAATTGTTTTCATGGATTGCGCTAATAGGAGGTTTGTTAGTGCCTATTTTGACAATTTTAGTTTTTTGGAGTAGTTACGAACTTATCTATATGCTTTTAGGAAATATGGCAAGCAATAGGGCTTCTTACGGCATGGTATTCGCAATTTTCATACTAGGTCCCATATTATTTATGGTGTATTTGCTCTATAGTTTTTTGATTGATTTTATTTTTAAAAGAAACCTTAAAAACTAATCCCATTCTCCTTTTCAAATCTCGCTATTCTCTCATTTAGCTTATGCAAAAAATCTTGATGAGCTTCACTCTCTTCAAATTGAGGACGATGCGCCAGTGCCTGATTTATTTTTTCGATTTCGGTATTGAGCGATTTTGTTTGTTCAGTAAAAAATGAATCAGAAAATTTATTCCAAACATAATCTACCGCTTCTTCAGTAGGATGAACTCTATCTTGCTTGTAAAAACGATAATCACGTAAATCATCTAACACTAATTCGTAAGCAGGAAAATAGTGCGTTGACGTATTTTCTTTAATCATTTTATCAATCGCAAGACGTAAAATCGATTTACTAACTTGATTTTCTTCAAACCCATCCTTTAGATGACGGACAGGACTCAATGTAAAAATGAATTTTAAATCAGGATTAAATACTCGTAGTGAATGAATCGCCTTTTTTGCCTGCAAAACAATCTCTTCTACAGATAAAATTCGTTTTTCAAATAAATGATTAGGCATTTTATGACAATTGCCTACAATTTTGCCGTCATATTCATACACCCAAGCTGTACCAAAAGTAATGATGATATGCTTTGCTTGTTTCAGAAAATGATGTGCTTTTTCTATAGAAATATTGATATTCTGAATAATCTCATTTTCTGCTAAAGCTGAAAAATCGCTATGATGATTTTTACTGTGAAAAATCGAATTGTGTACGTCTATATTTGCTGCTTGATATTCTTTTTTGCTTACAATTTCTTCTAAACAATCGAAAATAGAAATCGGATTATACAAAATCCCATAAGGATTGATGAGTGTTTGAAATTTTTGTTGTTTTAGTCTATTTCCTATATTTTGACTAAAGCAAGAGCCTATAAGCAGTGTTTTCTCTTGATGATTAATATTAAAACTAGCTTTGGGTGGCTGATATGTAGAGCGAAAATCCAATGACTTTACTTATGAAAAAGAAGTCCCACAGCCGCAAGTTGTCCGTGCATTCGGATTGGTAAATGTAAATCCTCTATTATTTAATCCATTTTCATAATCTAACTCAAGATTATTGATATGAAGTAAGTGCATTTTATCAATAACTATAGAAAGTCCGTCCATTTCATAGTGCTCGTCACTATCTGTTGCTTCCTCAAATTCTAGTATATAACTAAAGCCTGCACATCCCCCATTTTTGACACCCAAACGAAGTGATTTTGACTCATCTTCCATTTTTTGGAGCGATTTCAACTCTTTTAATGCAGATGAAGATATTTTTATTGGAATTTCTATCGTTTTATTTTCCATAAGTTTTAAATTGCAGTCCCTATTTGATACAAAGATAATTGATTTTATATCAAATGATATTTATCGTGATTTCATTTTTTGTTAAAAGCATTTTGACTCGTAATAAAATAGGCTGTACTAATATTCAAGATAGATGATTGTAGAAACCATATTAGAAATTGTAAAATATACTTTGCCTGCTTTGGTAGTGGGTATCACTGTATATATGCTGCTCGACAGACATTTCAAGAAAGAAGAAAAAATAAAACTCTATCAACTTAAAGCTGATTCGAAAAAAGAAGCATTGCCTCTCAAATTGCAGGCGTATGAACGTATAGCATTACTAATTCATCGTATTTCTCCAGAAAACATGCTACCCAGAATACAAAATCCGAGCATGACAGCGGCACAACTTCGTCAATTAGCTATTCAAAGTATAAAACAAGAAGTTGAACACAACATTACACAGCAGATTTATCTCAATGCAGTCGTTTGGAATGGTGTACAGGCTTACAAAAATGATTTGACAGTAGTATTCAATCGTGAATTTGCGAAGCTAGAAAAAGGAGCTACCGCTTTTGATTTGAGCAAAGCCGTTTTGGAATATTATATGCAAAATGAAGAAGTAATCAATGGACAGCGTGTCATGGCAGTCCTCAATCAGGATATCAAAAACATGTTTGTCTAGCCAATGCGATATACTTATATATATATAGTATCGATTTTGCTTTGCGCTTCGCTCTGGAGTTGCAAAGTCAATCATGTAGCAGAATACCAGTACGGATATACAAAGATTGACAGTACTTACACCTCTAGCGATAGCCATATAGAAGAAATGATAGCGCCTTATAAAGCTGACTTAGATGCTACAATGAATGAGGTCATTGCAACATCAAAAGTAGAGATGAGCAAAGCAAAACCCGAATCATTGCTCGGCAATCTACTAGCAGACGCTACACTAGAAATAGGACAAAAATATCATGATGATAATGTCGATATTGGGATAGTCAATTATGGAGGAATTAGAGTTCCTAGTTTATCCGCTGGAAATGTAACACTTGGCAATGTTTACGAAATAATGCCTTTTGACAATTATCTAGTAATACTAGAAGTAAAGGGCAATATTTTGCAAGATGCACTCAATAGTATTGCCGTAAGAGGTGGATGGCCTATTTCGGGAGTAACTTATACTATCAAAAATGATGAAGCTATACATATATATGTAGGTGAGGAAAAATTGGATGAAAATCGCGTATACAAAATTGCGATCTCTGACTACATCGCCAATGGTGGAGATAAAATGTCAATGTTTAAGCCTTTAATAAGAACCAACACCAATGTATTACTACGAGATGCTTTTATCGAATACTTTAAAACAGCAAAAGAAGTAGATGCATCTATAGAAAACAGAGTTGTAATAGAAGAATAATGAAAAGAAGAGAGTTTATAAAAAAATCATTGATGGCTGGTGTGGCGTTGGGAGCGACACAGTTGCCTTTGCCTGCATTTGCAAAAAATGATGACGATTTTTTCAAACTCACTATTCTTCATACAAATGACACACATAGCCGTATAGAGCCTTTTCCAGAAGGAAGTAAATATGCAGGACTTGGAGGGATGGCAAAGCGCGCTGATTTAGTCAACAAAATAAGAGAAGAAGAAGAACATATTTTATTGTTGGACGCAGGAGATATTTTTCAAGGAACACCATACTTCAATGTCTATGAAGGTGAACTAGAATTTCAACTTATGTCAGAAATGGGATATGATGCTACAACTTTGGGTAATCATGATTTTGATGCGGGCATAGATGGATTGGTCAAGCAATTGCCGCATGCTACATTTCCATTCTTGAATTGCAACTATGATTTTGCAGGAACAGAACTAGAAGGAAAAGTAGAACCTTATAAGATTTTTCAAAAAGGAGAAATAAAAATAGGCGTTTTTGGAGTAGGAATAGAACTCGATGGATTGGTTCCTGATGCACTTTTTGGCGACATCAAATATAATGATCCTATAGAAAATGCCAATAAAACGGCATTTTTACTGAAAAATGATGAAAAATGCGACTTAGTTATTTGTCTTTCTCACCTTGGACTAGAATATGAGTCAGAAAAAATTTCTGATGTAGTTTTAGCTGAAAAATCAGAGAATGTGGATATAGTAATCGGAGGGCACACACACACCTTTTTAGATAAACCTATGGTTATTAACAATTTGAATAATCAACCCGTAGTGATAAATCAAGTAGGTTGGGCAGGTATAGTGCTAGGCAGATTAGATGTACATATAGATACTAACAAAAAGAAAAAAGAAGAAAAAACCGCACCCGTATTTTTTTCCGAAAAAACAATAGTGAATTGATTTTTTTCTAAACATTTTTTTGCCCACTTTTACATTCTGTTTAACAATTAGCACAACACCCTAAAACGTCATTGATTTTATGGAAAAAACACACGATTCGGTATGGAGAAATGCCTTGAAAATTATTCAAGACAATGTGAGCATTCAAAGTTTCAAAACTTGGTTTGAACCCATTGTACCTGTTGCCTTAAAAGGTAACGTATTGACCATACAAGTGCCGAGTCAATTTTTCTATGAATGGCTAGAAGAGCACTATGTGGCTTTGTTGAGAAAAACGATACAAAGAGAATTAGGTGCAGATGCTCGTCTAGAGTATCGTATTGTAGTAGAAAATAGCAATACGGCTTCTGGTCCTTATACAATAGAGTATCCTAATTACAATACTGGTAGTGAGGAAAATCCTGAATCTTCTATTCCATTGATAGTTGGGAAAAACATAAAGAATCCATTTATCATTCCAGGGTTAAAGAAAGTGAATATCGATTCGCAACTCAACAGAAATTACAACTTTGATAATTATATAGAAGGAGATTGCAACAGATTGGCTCGATCAGCAGGATATGCTGTTGCACAAAAGCCAGCGGGTACTTCATTCAATCCATTGGTGATTTGGGGAGGAGTAGGATTGGGTAAAACTCACCTAGCGCAAGCTGTCGGAAATGAAATCAAAAAACAATTTGGAAGCAAAACTGTCTTGTACGTTTCTTCAGAGAAATTTACCAATCAGTTTATCGATGCTTTAAAAAATAATGCAGTAAATGATTTTGTACATTTCTATCAATTAATAGATGTACTCATCATGGATGATATTCAGTTTTTTGCCAACAAGCAAAAGACACAAGATATATTCTTTCACATATTCAACCACTTGCACCAAAATGGCAAGCAATTGATATTGACATCTGATCGCTCGCCTAGAGACTTGGAAGGTATGGAAGAAAGATTATTGTCACGTTTTAAATGGGGCTTGAGTGCAGATGTACAAGTGCCAGACTTTGAGACAAGAATAGCAATACTGGAAAAGAAAATGTACAGCGATGGTATCGAATTACCAAGAGAAGTTGTAGAGTTCGTAGCATATAATATTAATACAAATATCAGAGAACTTGAAGGAGCATTAATTTCATTGTTAGCACAATCTTCACTCAATAAGAAAGAGATAGATTTAGACTTGGCGAAGAAAATCATCAAAAACTTTGTCAAATCAGTATCAAGAGAAGTTTCTATTGACTATATTCAAAAAACAGTATGTGAGTATTTTGATGTGCCATTAGAGAAATTAAAAGAGAAAACTAGGAAAAGACAAATCGTACAAGCGAGACAATTATCGATGTACTTGGCGAAAAACTTTACGAAAAACTCTCTAAAAGTAATCGGAAAGCATTTTGGAGGCAGAGATCATAGTACTGTAATACACTCATGTCAAGCGATTCAAAACCTTTTAGATACTGATACAGACTTCAAAGATAATGTAGAAGATATTCAAAAGAAAATACAAATGAATATTGGATAAATTTTTATCCTAAAAATTAGCACCAAATTATAGAATTGTTTTTATATTTGCGCTCCGTTCTGATAAAGAACTTGGAGAGGTGCCGGAGTGGTAACGGAGCAGATTGCTAATCTGTCGGCCAGCAATGGTCGCCTGGGTTCGA
>JBMZDS010000093.1:0-6317 GCA_049614465.1 Chitinophagales bacterium | reverse complement strand
AGTTCAAATCCTTCCCTGGCATATATCTGTAGAGAAAGTAAGTCGCCTTCGGCTATCAAATATTGATTTTCTACGACAGTATCAACAGCAAAATACTCATAATTACCTTCTTTAAACATTTTATTAGGGTACATAACCTTGCATGATTGTATAAAAAATGCAAGCCCAAGAAAAAGCAAAAAATAAGTAAGTCGGCTAAATAACATTAAGTTAGTTTCTGTTAATCAGCGAATATAAGGATAATCTATCGATGCACAATTCATATTGTACTAGAAAGATGAAAAATACTTATTTACCGTGACAGCTTTTGTATTTTTTACCACTTCCACAAGGGCAAGGTTCGTTTCTTCCTACCTTAGGTGTGGCACGAACAGGTTCTGCTTTTTTCTTTTCTTTTTGCTGTGATTGACCATTGTTTGCTACAGCATCTGGACGAGAAGTTTGCATTTTGCTCATATTGGTTTTCTCTGACTCTTGATTTGTTTTTACATCATCTGCATTTTTTGCAGGAAGATTTGCTCTAAACAAGAATGAAGAGATGTTTCTATTAACCTCCGAAACCATTTCTTTAAACAATTCAAAAGCTTCGAGTTTATATACGAGTAAAGGATCTTTTTGCTCATAAGAAGCTGCTTGCACTTCTTTTTTCAAATCATCCATTTGACGAAGGTGATCTTTCCATGCATCGTCTACCATTGCAAGAGAAACTGTTTTTTCAAACATACGCATGACGAGCCTTCCTTCATTTTCAATATTTGGTTTGAGAGGAGTCAATACATTCAAGCCTTTTTTCCCATCAACGAAAGGAACAACAACATTTCTTACAGTTTCTCCTCTATTTTTATTGATTTGCTCAAAAATAGGAAGTGTTCGTTGACGAATAGCATCTGTTTTTCTCTTATAGATAGCTTGTACTTCTTCAAAAAGAGTTTCAGTAAGTTTGTTTACGTTACCTCTTTTAAAAGTATCTTCATTTATTTGTGTGCCTAGAGAAAAATAGCGGATTACATCTAGTTTTAAACCTTCTAAATCTTCATTATTCTTGTGAATAGAAACCAATTCTTCACATAAATCATAGAAAGAGTTCATGATGTCTACTGCAAGCCTTTCACCGTATAAAGCATTTTTACGTTTACCGTAAATAACTTCACGTTGCATGTTCATAACATCATCATATTCAAGTAGTCGCTTACGTACACCGAAAGCATTTTCTTCTACTTTCTTTTGTGCCGTTCCTACGTTTTTAGAAATCATAGGATGCTGTATTACATCGCCCTCTTCCATTCCTAATCTATCCATCCATGTGGCAAGTCTGTCAGATCCAAACAAACGCATCAGTCTATCCTCTAGAGATATAAAGAATTGAGAACTTCCAGGATCTCCTTGACGACCAGCACGACCTCTAAGTTGTCTATCTACACGTCTAGAATCATGTCGCTCAGATGCAATAATTGCTAATCCACCTGCAGCTTTTACCTCATCAGAAAGTTTGATATCTGTACCCCTTCCCGCCATATTGGTTGCGATAGTTACATTTCCTGCTTTTCCCGCAGCAGCTACTATTTCTGCTTCACTTTGGTGTTGTTTGGCATTAAGAACATTATGCTTGATACCATTCATCTTGAGCATACGAGAAATCAACTCTGAAATATCGACATTAGTAGTACCTACAAGTACTGGTCTTCCTTCTCCAGTAAGTTTTTTGATTTCGTCAGCTATTGCCTTGAATTTCTCTTTGTTTGTTTTGTAAATAAGATCATCTCTATCATCACGTGCTATAGGTTTGTTGGTAGGTATTACCACTACGTCCAATTCATATATATCCCAAAGCTCTTGACTTTCTGTTTCTGCTGTACCTGTCATTCCTGCAAGTTTGTGGTACATACGGAAATAGTTCTGTAGAGTGATAGTTGCCATAGTTTGGGTAGCAGCTTCTACTTTTACATTTTCTTTGGCTTCGAGTGCTTGGTGTAATCCATCAGAAAAACGTCTGCCGTCCATGATACGACCCGTGTTTTCATCTACGATTTTCACTTTGCTATCCATTACTACATATTCTACATCATTTTCAAAAAGAGTATATGCTTTAAGTAATTGCTGAATAGTATGCAGACGTTCTGTTTTTACTGCAAAACTTTGCATCAGTTCATCTTTCCGTTTCATTTTTTCATCATCAGCAAGCGAAGATTTTTCTATTTCAGCTATTTCTCCTCCTACATCTGGTACTACGAAAAAGTCTTTTTCTTCTCCTGAAGTGGTTATCATTTCGATTCCATCTTCTTTAAGTTCTACAGAGTTTTGTTTTTCTTCTATGATAAAAAGTAAGTCATCATCCACTATGTGCATTTCCTTACTTTGGTCTTGCATATAATGATTCTCTGTGCTTTGCAATATCTTTTTTATTCCTTGTTCGCTTAAGAATTTAATCAAAGGAGTGTTTTTAGGTAAAGCTCTATGAGCACGGAGTAATGCAAATCCACCTTCTCCTGGCTTTACACCAGTATTTCCTTCTTTTATCAATCGTTTTGCGTCAGTAAGATATTTATTTGCTTTCTTTTTCTGTGCTTCTACAAGGCGAGAAATTCTAGGTTTCAATTCATAAAATTGTTCCTCATCACTTTTATCTACAGGACCAGAAATAATCAAAGGTGTACGTGCATCATCGACCAATACAGAATCTACCTCATCTATCATTGCATAGTGATGTTTGCGTTGTACAAGTTCGGTTACATTACGCACCATATTGTCACGGAGATAATCAAATCCAAACTCATTGTTTGTACCATAAGTGATATCTGCACGATAAGCTGCTTTTCTTTCAGCAGAATGAGATTTGTATCTATCTATACAGTCTACAGTTATTCCTAAAAAGTTGAAAATAGGTCCATTCCATTCACAATCTCTTCGAGCAAGATAATTATTGACAGTAATAAGATGTACACCCAACCCTGCTAAAGCATTAAGGTAGGCTGGCAATGTTGAAACCAATGTTTTTCCTTCACCTGTTTGCATCTCTGCTATCTTTCCTTGATGAAGAACGACACCACCGATAAGTTGTACATCATAGTGAATCATATTCCACTCAACCTCACTTCCTGCAGCATCCCAAGACGTGCTATAAATAGCATCATTGAGTTGAATATCTACAAAATCGTGTTTTGCGGCCAAATCTCTATCGAGTTCGGTAGCTGAGGCAATGATTTGATCTTTTTCTGTGAATCTACGAGCTGTTTCTTTTACCGTAGCAAAAGCTTCAGGCAATATTTTTTCAAGAACTTCTTCTATTTGCTTGTCTCTAGTTTCTTTGAGCGTATCTATTTCTTTAAAAAAAGCTTCCTTATCATCTATGTTTTCGGCAGGTGTATTACGTGCTTTTTCACGAAGAGCCTCTATTTCACCATTTACAGTTGCAATGTGATCATTTATTTGCGCCTTGAACTCATTCGTTTTGTTTCGCAACTGATCATTGCTGAGTGATTTGTAAGAGGCGTAGTGTTTATTGATTTCGTCAACTAATGGACGGATTTTTTTGATGTCTTTTTCGTGTTTGTTCCCAAATACTTTTCCAAAGAGTTTTTCTACAAAGTTTGCCATAATGTCTATCTACTCCATGTAGGAGTTTCCTTTAGGTAAAAAAATTAAGTATGCAAAAATAATCGTTTGTTCAATGTTAAACGATTATTTGGCTTTTTCATTTCAAAAAACATTCCATTGCGAAAAAGCGGAAATTGTGGCAGAGAAAAAATAATGATTAATAAAAACTAGAACTATTTCCATAGTTAAAAGAGTTTCTACTGATAGTGCCGATACATTTTATGATTCAAAAATATAGATAAAAAACAAACACTTCTATCTATCACAATAAAAACAATCATCTGCCGTACATTTGTATAGCTATATGAAACTACAAGCACAAAAACTCGAAAAATCGTACAAAAACCGCAAAGTTGTCAATCAGGTCTCTGTAGAAGTCAATCAAGGAGAAATTGTAGGATTACTTGGCCCTAATGGAGCAGGAAAGACGACATCATTTTATATGGTGGTTGGCTTAGTCAAGCCTGATGCTGGAAAAGTTTTTCTTGATGATAAAGAAATTACTGATTTAGCTATGTATAAACGTGCGCAAATGGGACTGGGTTATTTACCACAAGAAGCTTCTATTTTTCGCAACCTTTCTGTAGAAGACAATATCGCTGCTATTTTAGAATTCACCCCTTTATCTAGGAAAGAACAAAAAGTAAGACTAGAAGAATTATTAACAGAATTTGGGCTTCTTCATGTACGGAAAAGTATGGGAAATGTACTTTCTGGAGGAGAACGAAGAAGAACAGAAATAGCCAGAGGATTGGCTACTTCACCTAAGTTTATTTTGTTGGATGAGCCTTTTGCAGGGATTGATCCTATTGCGGTGGAAGATATTCAGCAGATTATTTTAAAATTGAAGCGTAAAAATATAGGTGTTCTTATTACAGATCACAATGTACAGGAGACACTTTCTATTACGGACAGAGCGTATTTGCTTTTTGAAGGACAATTGCTCAAAAATGGAACAGCAGAAGAATTAGCGGCAGATGAACAAGTGCGTAAAGTTTATCTTGGAAAAAACTTTGAACTGCGTAAAGAAACGATAGAATTAGAAGATTAAATTTTGACAAAAAATTGATAATTAATGTAATTAAACAACTTATTTCAATTGATTTATATAAAACTAAACAATGAGTCTAGAAAAAGAATTGCAAGCAAGAAGTGGAGGCAAATGTGAATTGTGTACAAATGAAGATAATCTTGTAGCATATATAATCCCACCAAGCACGGAAGGAGTATTGAAAAATGCTATACACGCTTGTGAAAAATGTCGCATAGAACTTGATGGGAATGCAACAGCAGATCTTAATCATTGGCGTTGTCTCAATGATAGTATGTGGAGTACAGAACCTGCCGTACAAGTAGTTGCCTATCGCATGCTAGACAGATTAAAATCTGAGGGGTGGCCGCAAGACTTGTTGGACATGATGTATCTTGATGATGAGACACTTAACTGGGCAAAAGAAACTATCAAAGAAGACAATGGAATTATCCATAAAGACAGTAATGGGGTAATACTCCAAAATGGTGACACAGTAGTTCTAACGCAAACACTCAACGTCAAAGGTTCTAGTGTTGCCGCTAAAAGAGGAACAGCTGTTAGAAAAATCAGACTTGTACACGACAATGCTGAGCATATAGAAGGTAAAGTCGAAGGACAACAAATTGTGATTTTGACGAAGTTTGTCAAGAAAAGTAGTTAGGTAATTAAGAATTAGTAATATATAATTGACAATTCCAGTGTTTTTGTTTTATTAATAAAGCTACAAAACCAAATTTTTTATAAAATCCATTTTATAAAAATAATTATATATTTTTTAATACTTATATCAATCATTATTTCATGGTTGTTAGCGGGACGTGCTGGAGATTGGGTTTTAAGTAAAATGAAAAAACGTAATTTGATATCAGGTTTTACTTATGTTTTTGTGACTATCATTGTTTATTTTATTGCTTTCTTGCTTTTTTCAGCTTTGTTTTCAATTCTTCTTGTACTGTATTTTAAATGGTAATATCTTGATTTTATCGCTATCAAATGATATAGTTCTATAAAGCTGTGTCAAACTATTTATATTTCCTGTAATCCACCTAAATTATTAATTCCTAATTATTAATTTTTGAATTAAACTGCTTACCTTTGCAGCCGATTTTAAAACTAAACAATTAACTTCTAATCATTCGATATGTCGAACATAGGTAAAATCAAACAAATAATCGGTCCTGTAGTGGACGTTAGCTTTGAAGGCGAAGGCATCAAATTGCCTAAAATTTTGAACGCATTAGAGATTACCCGTGAAAACGGAGAAAAAGTAGTCTTGGAATGTCAGCAACACTTAGGAGAAGACAGCGTACGTTGTATCTCTATGGAAGCGACTGATGGTTTGCAAAGAGGAATGGATGTAAAAGATTTGGGTGCGCCTATCACTATGCCTACTGGAGAGTCTATTAAAGGACGTCTTTTCAATGTAGTAGGAGATAGTATTGATGGTATAGACATAGCAGTTAACAAAGAAAATGGATATCCTATTCACCGTAAACCACCTAGATACGAAGATCTTTCTACAGAGTCTGATGTATTGTTTACAGGGATTAAAGTTATCGATTTGATTGAGCCTTATGCAAAAGGTGGTAAGATTGGATTGTTTGGTGGAGCAGGAGTAGGAAAAACAGTATTAATCATGGAGTTGATTAATAATATTGCGAAAGCTCACTCTGGTCTTTCTGTTTTTGCA
>JBMZDS010000092.1:0-6383 GCA_049614465.1 Chitinophagales bacterium | reverse complement strand
GTGGAGAAAAATCAGGCGTGAAAGACAGCACGACTTCTATTTTCCTAGAGTCAGCGTATTTTGATAGTATCGCAGTTAGAAAAACATCTACTCGTCACGGCTTACGCACAGATGCTGCTTCTCGCTACGAAAAAGGTGCAGATCCCAATATCGTAATAGAAGCTTTAAAACGTGCAGCGAGTCTTATAGCAGAATTGGCAGGCGGAAAAGTCGCTTCAGACATTATTGATATTTACCCAGAAGAAATAAAAGATTTTGAGGTCAAATTTCGATATAGTCGCTTGAAAACTCTTTCGGGAGCAGATATTCCCAATGAAACAGTAAAACAGATTTTTGCTGATTTGGATATAAAAATCATAAGCGAAAATGGTGATGATTTGGTCTTGAATGTACCGCCATATCGTGCAGATGTACAACGTGAGGCAGATGTGATAGAAGAAGTGATGCGTATCTACGGATTCAATAATATTGCTACACCCGCTACAGTAAAATCTACTTTGACTTTTACAAAAGGAATAGATGCACATCAGATAAAAGAAAATACAGCATTTCGTCTCAATGGCTTGGGCTACAGCGAAATGATGACAAATTCAATTTCTAAATCAGCTTTTTATACGGAAGAAAAGAAAAAAGAGTTGGTGAAATTGCAAAATAGCATGACTTCGGAGTTGGACATTATGCGTTCGACACTATTGTATGAAGGATTGGAAGTCATTGCACACAATATCAATCGTAAAGCAACGAATTTACGGTTGTTTGAGTTTGGCAATATCTATCATGCAGATTATTCGCAGAGTGAAAAACTAGTGATTTATCTGACGGGAAACTTCAACGACACCAACTGGAAAACAAAAGCAGATAAAAGCAATTTTTACCACTTAAAAGCGGCTGTAAATGCTGTTTTTTCACAACTGAATATCCAAGATTTCAAGCAAGTAGATACGACTGCTGAGTCTTTTGATTTTGGCTTAGATTTTGTGAAAAATGATAAAACAATTGCAAGCCTTGGCGCAGTGGATAGTGATTTGTTAGAGAAATTTGACATTGCACAAGATGTATTTTATGCGGAGTTGGACTGGAAAGCGATTTTGAAAATGATGCGCAAGCAAAAGAAAAGATTTGCATTGATTCCTAAATTTCCAGCTGTATCGAGAGATTTGGCAATGATATTGGACAATGAAGTTGATTTTGAAGCGGTAAAAACTGTCGTGAAAAAAGCAGGAGGCAAGCGAGTAAAGTCTGTCGACTTGTTTGACGTATATAAAAATGAAGAGAAGATAGGCGCAGACAAAAAGAGCTACGCTATCAATTTTACTTTGCTCAACGAAGAAAAAACAATGACGGATAAAGAAATAGATAAAATATTTCAAAAAATTATGCGAACTTTGGAGCAAGAATTGTCAGCAACTATTCGCAAATAAATACCGAATGGTATTCATAATAAATTAGTGCATTACTAAAGAGTTACATTTTTCGCATAATTGTTTTAGATGATAATTTTGATGAAAAATGAACGAATAAAGACTGAAAAAGATTAAAAATTGAAAGAAATGACTGATTTTTCGGCAAGAATAGCAAAAATACAAGCAAGAGCTCAAAAGCTTTTTGTGAAGCTAGACACGCTCCAAAATCAAAATATTTCTCTCAATAATGAAAACCAAGACTTGAAAAAAAGATTGCAAACTGAAAAAACAGCAGGCAATGAGCTACAAGAGCAGATTAAAATGCTTAAATTGGCGAAAAGTATTGGAGGAGAGAATATCTCCGAAGAAAAAACAGATTTAAAACGCAAAATAAACGAATACATAAAAGAGATTGATAAGTGCATTGCTTTGCTAAATGAATGATGATAGAGGAATATGGCAGATGATATGATAAATATAAATGTAATAGTGGCGGATCGTCCATACCCCCTCAAAATAAAACGTGAAGAAGAAGAAAGTATAAGAAATGCTGCACGTGAGATAAATGAAAAAGTAAAAGAATTTCAACAAGTCTATGCAGCAAAAGACAAGCAAGATTATTTAGCAATGACCGCACTGATGTATGCAGTGGAAAGTTTATCACAAAAGAAAAACACCATCATAACCGACCAAAATTTTGAAGAAAAGCTAGAGCAACTAGAACTGCTCATGCAAAAAACAATATAAAAGTCGATTGATTCTCTTTATCCTATCCGTTTGTTAAGGCGTATTTTATAACCTTAATGTAAATTGAAAATGGAATATATTATCGCAGTAGTAGCTGCACTCGTAGCACTCGCTATCGGTTTTTTGGTAGGAAAAAAACTAACAGGAGACAAATCCAAAGAAATAGAAAACAAAGCAAAAGCTGATGCGAAACTCCTTATGGATAAAGCAAAAGCTGATGCTGAAGCCAATAAAAAGACTAAAATGCTAGAAGCAAAAGAACACTTCTTGCAGAAAAAAGCAAAGTTTGACGAAGAAGCAAACAACCGTAAAAACAAACATAGAGAAAGAGAGCAGTCGCTCAAAGACAAACAACAAGCAGTCAATACAAAAGCGGAAGACAACAACCGTAGATACAAAGAAAATCAAAAGACAAGAGAAATGCTTAATAGCCAACTAGAGCTATTAAATGTAAAGCAAGAAAAAGTAGATAAGCAGCACAACGAATTTGTAAAGCAACTCGAAAAAATCTCTAATCTTTCTGCCGAAGATGCAAAAAATCAGTTAGTAGAAACACTCAAAGGAGAAGCAGAAACCAAAGCCATGTCTTATGTGAAAGACATAATGGATGATGCTAAAGCAAAGGCAAACAAAGAAGCAAAAAAGATAGTTATCCAAACGATACAGCGTACAGCTGCGGAGCATGCTATAGAGAATACAGTTTCTGTTTTCAACCTACAATCTGACGACCAAAAAGGACAAATCATCGGTAGAGAAGGACGTAATATCCGTGCCCTTGAAGCGGCTACAGGTTGTGAAATCGTAGTAGATGATACGCCAGAGGCAATTGTGATTTCAGGTTATGATCCTATTCGTAGAGAGATTGCAAGATTGTCATTGCAGCGTTTGACGACAGATGGCCGTATTCATCCTGCACGTATCGAAGAAATCGTAAAAAAGACGACAAAACAATTGAACGAACATTTGATGGAAATCGGTGAGCGTACAGTAATTGATTTAGGAATTTCGGGGCTTCATCCAGAACTCGTAAGATATGTAGGACGTATGCGTTTCCGTTCATCTTATGGACAGAACTTACTACAGCACTCTAGAGAAACAGCTAATCTTTGTGCGACAATGGCAGCAGAGTTAGGATTGAATGTAAAGCTAGCCAAAAGAGCAGGATTACTTCACGATATAGGAAAAGTGCCTGACGAAGAGACAGAATTGTCACATGCTCTTTTAGGAAAGAAATTATGTGAAAAATATGGAGAACATCCAGCCGTATGTAATGCTGTGGGAGCCCATCACGATGAATTGGAAATGAAATATGCTATCTCACCTATCATCCAAGCTTGTGATGCTATCTCTGGTGCAAGACCAGGAGCACGTAGAGAAGTGATGGAGAGTTATTTGGTTCGATTGAAAGAACTCGAAACACTAGCCATGGACTATGACGGTGTAGAAAAGGCATATGCTATTCAAGCTGGTAGAGAACTACGTGTTATTGTAGAAAGTGACAAAGTAGATGATAAAAAATCTGAAGAATTGTCTTTCCAAATCTCTAAGAAAATAGAAGATGAAATGACGTATCCTGGACAAGTAAAAGTAACAGTGATAAGAGAAAGACGTTCGGTTTCTATTGCTCGATAAAATAATTTTCAGATGAAAAATTTAGTCTTTCTTTTTAGTATCTGTATTCTTTTGATGGCTTGTCAATCACAAGAATCAACAGAGCAAGATGCAACAGAGGAGACAATTGAAATTCCTTCTGTTATTATATACGAGACATTGCCTGTAGAACACATAGAACAATTGCACAGTACTTGCGATATGATAGAAGCTACATTTTATCTCACATCACAGAGTATGAATACAGCTAGTACACAGGATTTTCTCAACATGTTTGACTTTAGTACTGCTCCTACTACACTCAATACAAGTGATAGCGGACATATTTTATTTTTAGCAGAAGGAAATCAAATACTACTAGGCAAAATATCTTTATCTTCCACTTCCAACTATATCTATTTTGAAATAGATGGGCAAAAATATTATAATGTTGTGCAAGAAGGTAGTTTATCTTTTTTACAAGGGATTGCGCTGCCACAATGATTTTCTATTAGTACACAACTATGAATTAGTCTCATTTTACAGGATTTTACACCTATTTTCATCAGACTTTCAAGATTCTTATCCTCTAGTTATATATCTACAATCAAAATAATCATTATATTTAAAGTGTGCTACACAATATTTTGATAGAAAAAATCTTATTCGTTGATGTCGAAACGGTATCGACAGCTGCTAGTTATGATGAATTGTCTCAGCGTATGCAATCTCTATGGCAAAAGAAGCATAAAAATATTGCCAGAGATGAAGAGCTCTCTTTTAGCGAAAGCTATGAAAATAACGCAGGTATTTATGCTGAGTTTGGTAGGATAGTCTGTATTTCTTGTGGCTTTATTCATGAGGGAGTATTGCGGATAAAATCTTTTTATAGTCATGATGAACGAGAATTATTAGAAGGGTTTCGTGCTTTGCTACAAGCCAATCTCAATCTTCAGATGCTTTGTGGGCACAATATCAAGGAGTTTGATGTGCCATATGTATGTAGACGAATGCTTGTCAATGGTGTGAAGCTGCCTTATATTCTCGATATCGCAGGCAAGAAGCCTTGGGAAGTCAATTTTATAGACACTATGCAGTTATGGAAATTTGGCGATTACAAAAGCTATACTTCATTAGATTTATTAGCCGCTTTATTTGATATTCCAACACCCAAAGATGATATAGACGGTTCTATGGTCGGAAAAGTGTTTTGGGAAGAAAATGACCTTGAACGCATTGCTAATTACTGTCAAAAAGATGTCGTGACTGTAGTTCGACTTTTTCAGAAATATCGAAATGAAAAAATGCTGGCTGAAGAGCAGATTGTTTTTGTTTAAATTTCTTTTTTCTATTTAAAATGAACATACATTTGTTTTCTCTTTGAAAAACAAGAAAGCCATATATCTACTTTTTGCCGCCAATTCGATTTCTGGTGTATCACAAGGCATCAGCATGATAGCGATTCCTTGGTACATTGCCAATGATTTGGGGTTGCCATCTGTATACGGATTACTCTATCTTGGGATTACGATATTGTCTATTTTTTGGGGAACTTATGCAGGAACATTGATTGATAAGTATGATAGAAAAAGAATCATGCAGGGTATTCAATCTGTTGGATTTTTCATTGTTTTGTTTTCAGCTATTTATGGTTTCATCATTAAGGATACTACTTTATGGATGGCTTCGATAGTTATGATTGCCACCAAGCTTATTTACAATATACACTATCCCAATCTCTACGCTTTTGCACAAGAAATCACCGAAAAAGAGCATTATGGACGCATTACTTCATGGCTCGAGATACAAGGACAAACAACTTTTGCGATAGCTGGTGCAATGGCAGGATTTCTGATGGAAGGTAAGTTTTTTAAGTGGCAATTTAGCGCATGGAAAGTTCATGAGATATTTATGCTAGATGCAAGTACTTATGTTTTGGCTTTGATATTGATTTCGCTGATTAGTTATACTTCTTTAGCTGAACGAAAACTTACAAATACAACTTTCATCTCTCGCCTCAAAGGAGGATTGACTTACTTGAAAGAAAATCCTTTGGTTTTTATTTTTGGAGTAGCCGCTTCTTTTTTATTTGCAGCTATATTGGTGTCAAGTTTTTTCATTCTTCCGATTTATATCAAAAAATTCATGAACGGTTCAGAATCTATCTTTGCCTTTTCTGAAGGTGTATTTGCTTTAGGATCTTTATTGAGTGGCATTTTTGTTTTGTCCATTTTTCCAAAAAACAAGTTAGTAGCTAGCATCATATTCATGTCTATTATAGGCGCATTGTTCTTTTTTCTCTTTGGTCGGAGCAATATGATTCTGCTTTTGCTTGTAGGCTATGCGATTATTGGATTTTGCAATGCAGGTATTCGCATCTTACGGACGACTTATATTTTTAATATCATCCCAAATGACATTATTGGGCGAACAGGATCAGTATTTATGGTTATTAATATGCTTTTTCGTATTGTGCTTATTGGCTTATTTTCGATTCCTTTTTTCAATAAAGGAGATAATATCAAGTATAGCATGATGATACTCGGAGTTTTTGTGCTGAGTGGCACATTGGTTCTTATAGCAAATTATCGAAAACTAGCCAAGATGAATCCTGAGAATGAAAAAGTAAACTAAAAATTTAAT
>JBMZDS010000091.1:0-6454 GCA_049614465.1 Chitinophagales bacterium | reverse complement strand
CAGTTTTTGAAGATATATGCCTTGTATTTTGGTTATAGTTGCATATTTTTCGCTTGGACTGGCATCTAGAAGGCTGTTGTTTAAGATGCTTATACCTACTGTCCAGTCTTCATTGTGTGCAGGTGTTAGGTTAGGGCTTCCTCCTTGATACAAATTGTGATTTGTTTTTGCTGCTATGGCGTTGTAATTGATTTTTATATTGACAAAAAGTAATGTCGAAAGTATTAGTGCTATGCCTCCTGTTATTCTCCATTTTAAGTCTGTTTTTTTGAAAAAGATTAATACTGAAAAAATAGCCGCAAAGAATAATGATGGTTCTATTTGAAATCCATTAAGGAAGAATTTCACTAAAAAATATATAGGAAGAGACCAAAGTATCCATTTTCGTTTTTCAGTATAGAAAGAAGCAATGAGAATAGGGATGATAGATAATACTTTTGATGCTATAGTCGAATTTAATTTGACATTACAATATGCGAATGCGAGCGCAAATAAGAAGAAAAATAAATCTTTCTTTTGAAATAAAAATAGTGCTATTGTCAGAAAGTAAAGATATAAGAATGGAGTCCAACCCATTATGTAAGCAGTCGCTAGTATTAGAAAAGCGATAAATATTCTGAAGTAGTAATTGTTGATTTTGATTTGTAAAAATAAAAACAGAATAATGCAGCATGTTACAAGTGGTGTGGAAAATGAGATTGTACCATAAGCTAACCCTACTATAAGCAGAAAAGAAATCAATAAAGTGAAAGGACTCAAGTCAAAATATGTAGCAGAAAATGTTTGCTTCCAAATAGCTATGAGTTTATTAAACATCCACTTTATAGGAGTATATATAAATGCTGTTATTGAGTCAAAGTCAGATTGATAGTAAGCAATTAGCAGAAAGACAGGCAATAGTGTAATGGCACTTACTTTTGATAGAATGGCAGCAGCAAACGATACAATAAAAATGAAAGACCATTTCCATAGTTTTTGTGTCTTTATCATTTTTATCACACTTATAGCTGAGATAAGCCCAAAAAACATAGCAAGAATCTCATCTAGGCTTTTAATATTGGCTACCACTTCTGTATGTAGTGGATGAAGTGTATAGAGTAAAGCGATAAAAAATAGTAACCAAACAGATGCGTTAGGAAATAACTGTCGTAAAAAATAGAATAGTAATAGGCATGTGAATGCATAAAATAATACATTGACTATATGAGAAACGCTAGGATTATCACTGAAAAAAGCATATTCTAAAGCAAAAATTGTCTGAGGAATAGGGCGATAGACGCTTCTGTTGTGCAAGAATACACGCTTTGTCCAGATATCATCTATACCTGATATTCCTTGTGTAGTATATGCGTTTTCGGTCATGACGAGTGCATCATCCCATACATAGTCATGCGTAAAAGTATTGGCATAAGCGATTATGGCGATAGCAAAACACAGCCAACCCAACAAATGCGGTTTTTGATTGAATACTTTTATCATTTGCCGCAAAATACGAATTTGTCTACGATTTTCTCACAAAAGAAAGCGCATCTTGTAAATCTTTGTCTAAAACAGGTAGTCTGTATCTCTCTACCATAAATGAAGTCAATTCTGCGATTTCTTTAAATATATAATGTTTGTTGAGGGCAGATTGTAAGTAGTCTTTACCCGTACTTCCTCCTGTTCCTACACGTGTGCCTATCATGCGATGTACCATGTTGATATGGCGAAAACGCCAAGTTGCCATTTGTTCATCTATATCGAGTAATGTATTGAGTAATTGATAGGGCATTTGTAGTAGTGGAAAATCTCTATAAAGCATAATGAATAAAGCCGTGCGACTAGCAGCAGGAGACAATCTACGCTTCAATACATTTTCTTTCGCTAGGCATACGTCTTCAAATCGTTTCAAGTTTTTCTTTTCTACTTCTTGCAAACTTTCTTCATAGATGCTTTTGTAGTCTTGCCAAAATACATGAAGGTTTTCGTCTCCATTAGTAACTTTTTGTGTGTACTCATCCCAGTATTTGCTATCTGTCCAGAAGGGCATGCGCTCTAGCCATTCATTGAGTAAATCAATAAAAGGGCGAGTGTTATTTTCACTATCTTCTACGATTTTTTTGTCCATGGGGCATAGCTGCGAAGTATAGTATTCTTTTCCAAATCGCTCTTCCATCTTTAATCCAAGCATTGCTTCTACGCGCTTAAATTGGGTGCTCTGAAATCCTGATGCAGGACGGAGCATATTTCTAAAGTCAAGAAAATCTAATGGCGTCATTGTTTCGATAATACTTATCTGAGAGACCCCTACTTCCAGTATTTTGGCTATCCGTTTCAATCTATGTACTGCTACCTGCAAATCTGGAGAAGTATCTTTGATTTCTTTTTTAGAAAAAATCTTGTGTACAGAAGTCAATTCATGGATTATCTGTTTGAACCACAATTCATAAGTCTGGTGAATAATGATAAACAACATCTCATCATGTGCTTCTTTTCCTTGCAATTCACTTTCAGGCTGTTGAGCTTCGAGTATTTTATCTAATTGTAGGTAGTCTTTGTAGTAAACGTCTTTATTGGCCATTTTTTTATGCTTTCTTCTCTACAAAGGTATATAAATATTTGAAGTACTTTTTCTATATCAAAGTGATATTAATCATGCATTAAGATTCGAAAAAAAATATAAGTTTATGCAGTCTGAACCGCCAAAGTGTGTAGCCAGTTGTATTGGTTATCATCTTTCCCATCTTTAATGGCGATGAGTTTTTCTTTGAGACGATTTGAGATTTTTCTATCAGCAACTGCAGGTAGTTTGTAATCCTCTCCATGATAACCTATACTGCTGATAAAAGAAATCGTAGCTGCTGTACCAGCACCAAAAGCATCTTCTAGTTTGCCATTATTAGCTGCTTCTATTATTTCATCTATACTTATCTTACGCTCTTCATGTGGGATGCCCCATTCTTTCAGCAAGTGAAGTACACTATCTCTTGTAACGCCATGAAGTATTGTATCTTCTTCAAGGCTAGGCGTTAATATTTTACCATCTATTTGTACAAAAAGATTCATTGTGCCTATTTCTTGCAAGTATTTTTTCTCTATACCGTCTAGCCAAAGTATCTGATCGTAGCCTTTTTTATGTATTTCTTCTACAGGTTGTATTGTGCGAGCATAGTTGCCTGCTGTCTTTGCAAATCCTGTTCCGCCAGGAAATGCACGCACATAATCATCACTTGCATATACACTGACTGGTTTGTCATAGTATGCTCCTACAGGACTTGTGATAATCATAAATTTATACTTGTTTGAACGTCTGATACCTATAAATTCATCAGTGGCAAACAAGAATGGTCTGATATAAAGCGAAGTACCATCTGCTGAAGGAATCCAGTTCTCGTCAAGTTGGATAAGTTCATCCATTGCTTGCATGAATAATTCTTCAGGAATAGTAGGCATTGCCATGCGAATAGCAGAACGATTCATTCGTTTGACATTCATATCTGGACGAAAGATTATTATTTCACCTTTGTCATTTTTTCTTGCTTTCATACCTTCAAATATCGACTGTCCGTAGTGGATAGAAGACATAGCAGGGTGCATGGGGATATATTTGAATGGCTCTATCTTCATAGATGTCCATTCGCCATCTTCGTAGTCAGCAACAAACATATGGTCAGAAAAAACTTTCCCAAAGCCTAAATCGCTGAAATCTACTTTTGAAATGTAGCTGTTTTCCTTTCTTTTGACTTCGATATTGTATTTCATATATTGCTTGTTTTGGGCTGCAAAGGTACGGAAAATAAGGCACAAAAACGAATGAAACTTATTTCTACTGATTGTCAGCTTGTTAAAAAATGGTAATGATTTTCTTGGAAAAGAATGTCTTTAAAATACTACTTTTGTCTGACATTTACAAAAAATGTAAAGACAAAAATCATATGCCATACCATAAAACGGAAATAGAAGGACTTTGGGTATTCGAACCTAAAGTTTTTGAAGATAGTAGAGGGTATTTTTTTGAAAGTTTCAATAAAAACACATTTCAAGAGAATACAGGACTAAATATTGACTTTGTACAGGATAATGAATCCAAATCTGTAAAAGGAGTTTTGAGGGGAATGCATTACCAGCTCAATCCTATGGCTCAGGCGAAATTGGTGCGAGTATTAGAAGGTGAAGTGCAAGATGTTGCAATAGATATGCGTAGAGAATCACCTACGTATGGTAAGCATTTTTCTATTAATTTAAGTGCTCAAAATAGAAAACAGCTATTTATTCCTAGAGGATTTGCACATGGTTTTTTGGTGTTGAGTGAAACGGCTGTTTTTGCCTATAAGTGCGATAATTATTATTCTAAGGAAAATGAAGGCGGTTTGCTATGGAATGATACTCATGTAGGAATAGATTGGCAGCTTGAAGAAAAAGATTTAATACTTTCAGAGAAAGACAATGTTGCTCCTTCTTTTGATAATGCTTTGAATAATTTTTAAGAGATGAAAAAAATACTCGTAACAGGAGCTAATGGTCAAGTAGGACAAGAATTCAAAGTAATAGCTCAAGATGATATGCAGTTTGAATGGGTATTTGCGGCTAGAGATACATTTGATATCACAGATGCCAAAAAAATCAATGCCTTTTTTCATGAAAATAAAATAGATATATGCATCAATGTTGCGGCATATACAGCTGTAGATAAAGCAGAAGACGAGCGAGATTTAGCACATGAAATTAATGAACGTGCTGTATGTGGTTTAGCAGAAGTTTGTAAAAAATCAGGCGCAAAATTGATTCATTTTTCTACTGATTTTGTATTTGATGGAGAAAAATTCAGACCTTATATAGAAGAAGATAAGCCTAGTCCAAAGGGTGTATATGGACTATCCAAACTCGCAGGAGAATTGAAAGCAATCGAAAACGATGGCGTTGTGATACGTACTTCATGGGTATATTCGGAGTTTGGCAATAATTTTGTCAAAACAATGCTCCGTCTAGGCAATGATA
The DNA here is from genome assembly GCA_049614465.1 of Chitinophagales bacterium. GTDB lineage: Bacteria > Bacteroidota > Bacteroidia > Chitinophagales > UBA8649 > JBMZDS01. Next base: position 1,477 of record JBMZDS010000091.1, on the reverse strand, counting down.
GAGATGAAATATCTGTTGTAGCTGATCAAGTAGGTACACCTACTTACGCGAGAGATTTGGCGCAAGCAGTTTATGATTTAATAACTGAAGGAAAATTTTTAAAGGATGTAGATATTTATCATTATAGCAATGAAGGAGTGGCTTCATGGTATGACTTTGCGAAAGCAATTTTTGAGATAAAAAACATTGATTGTAAGGTAAATCCAATATTGTCACACCAATATCCAACGAAAGCAAAACGTCCGCACTACTCCGTGTTGAACAAAAATAAAATAAAATCGACTTATCAGTTGTCAATTCCGCATTGGAGAGATAGCTTGAAGATATGTCTAGGAAAAATAAAATAATCATGATTACGAAAATTGATATTCAAAAAATAATAAAAATCGCACATGCTGCTGGCGATGAAATACTCAAGATATATACTCAAGATTTTGAAGTATTTAATAAAGAAGATGAAAGTCCACTAACGATGGCAGACAAAAATGCAAATCAAGTAATATTGGATGGTTTGCAAGAACACTATCCTGATATTCCATTTATCTCAGAAGAGGTAAAACAAATGGATTATAGTGAGCGAAAAAACTGGGAATCTTGCTGGCTAATAGATCCACTAGATGGAACGAAAGAATTTATCAAAAAGAATGGTGAGTTTACTGTCAATATTGCATTAATAGAAAATGGTGTGCCTGTGCTAGGAGTTGTGTATGTACCTGTCAAAGAAGAAACTTTCTGGGCGATACAAGGAGAAGGAGCATTTAAAATAGATGCCGATGGCAATGAAAATCGCCTAGAAAAACAGCCTCATTATAGTACGCTAGATGAAATAGTAGTCGTAGCTTCTCGCTCGCATTTGAGTGATGAAGTAGTCGCTTTTGTAGATGACATGAAAGCTTCAGGCAAGCAAGTAGAATTTTTGTCAGCAGGTAGTTCATTGAAGTTTTGTCTTGTGGCAGAAGGGAAGGCGCATGTATATCCAAGACTCGCTCCTACAATGGAATGGGATACAGGAGCAGCTCATGCTGTTTGTCTCGAAGCAGGAAAAAATGTCTTTGTCCACAATACAAAAGAACCACTCAATTATAATAAAGAGAATTTATTGAATCCTTGGTTTGTGGTGGAGTAGATGTTTATATTTGGGTATGACAAATAAAACTGAATTGTCTTATATAAGAAGTAGAGAGAGAAGGAATTCTAGAATCAAAGAAACTCGTAATTTTATTATTGAAAATACTTCAAGTAGTATATTGAATAATCAGAAATGGTATAAAATTTTTGACTGGATTGAAAAACATTCTATGGAGTTTACTTTAAAGACTCTTTTGTCTTTAGATGAAAAAAAATATAATTTCATTTTTGAACTTGAGGAAAGTTCAATTTTGCTTAATAATTCAGGTGATTTTTTTGATTTTCTAGAGTTAGAAACACTTACATTAAAGAGTACTTTGAAATTAAAAGTTGAATTACAAGAAATGAA
>JBMZDS010000090.1:0-6459 GCA_049614465.1 Chitinophagales bacterium | reverse complement strand
AGCAGGGTCTGTTTCGTATAGTGTAGCAAAGCTACTACATGGTGCAGAGTAGAGTAGTCCTATTGCTCCAGCTACGTGAGGAGTCGCTCCAGATGTACCCCCAAATCCATCATATCCAGTCCCAAATTGAGCAGCTGTCCATGTATCTTGTCCATGAGCGCCTATGTCTATAGTTGTCGCACCATACCCTGCACCTGTTACTTTATTATCATCTCTCCAAAGATTAGTGACAGTGATCAGGTAATCACTACTACATCCTGTTGGTAAATCACCATATGTATCTACATTTTGATTATCATTTATAGTTGCGCCTGCATTTAGGATACCTATTGCTCCTAATGAATCATAAAATGAACACCAAAGAGGAGCATTTGCTGCTTGTCCTCCATCAACTCCCCAAGAGGCATTAGTGGCTACAACAAATGCACCTTTTGCGCCATCAGTTTCATTATATAGTTTTCTCATAGCATGAGGGTATGCATACGCAGCTAAAGCCTGTGCTTCACCTCCGCCACCATTTACAATCATCAGTTTTACATCCCAATTTACACCTGTTACACCATTATTATTATTTCCTTGACAACCTACGATACATGCTACTGCAGTACCATGAGAAAGCCCTGTATTATTTATATTATCATTATTGTCATCTGCATTCCATCCATCTATGTCATCTATATATCCATTACCATCGTCATCTATTCCGTTTGGTGTTTCGAGTGTATTGCTCCATATATTTCCAGCAAAATCAGGATGGTTTGGATTCAATCCGTCATCTATTACACAGATTACGATTTCGTCTCCATTAGGTGTCATCCCACCTGTAGTAATGTCCCATGCTAATTCTGCATCTATATCAGCATCAGCTACACCTCCACTACCTCCATTATTGATGTATTGCCATTGATTATTAAATTCTGTATCATTTGGAGTAGTATCACGCAATTGTGTTTTGTGGTTGTTTTGGACGATTAAAATTTTTGAATGTAAACCAACTTCACGCAACATAGCTTCTTGATTTATTGTTTGTATGTCAAATCGTAAATGATAGATATCCATAATAGGAGAAATACGGCTAATAATTTCTACATCATATTGTGATAAGTCTTTTACTATTTCATTAATGGCATTGTCACCTTTTATTGTTTGGACAAGCAATTCTCCTTCAAAAATTGCTGCTTCTTGCGCTTTTGTAAATGAAATAGAGAGTATAAAAATGAATAAAAGTAGATTCCTCATTATTGTTTGATTTGTGTTTGTATATACGCTAAAGCATCTGTATGTATCTCGTGTTTTCCTTCAAAAGTAAATACTTTAAATTCAACATTCATTTGCGTCATAAAGTTCTTGAAGATAGCAAACTTTTCTTTAGAGATAAATCTATCTTGCTCGCCATATATAAAGTGTTTACTTCCTTTGGTTAGTGGACTTTCATTTTTATTGAAGTCTAAATCGTGTCCTATTTCTCCTGCATAGAAGAAAATATTATCCACCTTCATTTTTGATAAATGCAGCCAACGAGATAGAGTAGGGGCACCTTGTGAAAATCCTAAATAATTGATTTGAAAACTATCAGGATTTTTATCTGTAAAAATTGTTTGATAGACTTGGTTAAGATAATTTATACTATCTTTTATTTCTTGCTCTCTTTCCAGTCTTGTCATCCAACTTGCAACAGGATTGCTTGTAAAATCTTTCCAATAAAATTTAGATAATCCCTCTGGAGCGATAATGATATTGTCTTCGGTTTTTAATGTTTGGAGACTTTCTAGAAAGGCATCTGCTGTCTGAGCATAGCCGTGCAGTACAAACCAAACTGTTTTTGTTTTTTCAGAAAATTCACCTAATGTAAAATAGCGCGCTGTTCGTTTTACTTCAACAAAATGTTTGTTTATCATTTTTCAAATATAAGGGCTTGCGTTTCTATTTATTTAATTTCCCTAAAAACTTTGCGACTTAATTGCTTTATCAGATATTTGCAGAATGCCTTTACAGAAAAAAATAGCCATTCTTGGTGGTGGTCAATTGGGACAAATGTTCATACAAAACGCAATTAGCTATGGTGTAGATATAGCTGTTTTAGATCCATCCGAAAATTGCTCTTGTGCTGGATTAGCGACATCATATACCAAAGGTTCATTCAAAGATTATGATACTGTATTAGCGTTTGGTCGTCAAGCAGATATTATAACAATTGAGATAGAACATGTCAATACAGATGCTTTGTTTCAATTAGAAAAAGAAGGAAAAACGGTTATTCCATCAGTTAGAGCAATTGAAATTATCAAGGACAAGGGGTTACAGAAAGAATTTTATGCAACTCATAATATTCCAAGTTCAGATTTTGTATTGGTAGAAAATGCAGAAGAAATAGAAAAACATCAAGATAAATTTCCATTTTTTCAGAAAGCAAGAAAAGAAGGCTATGATGGTAAAGGCGTAGTTAAATTGAAAGACGAAACTTCTTTAAAGAATGCATTTGATTGTCCTTCAGTATTAGAGTCTTTAGTGGATATCGAAAAAGAGTTGTCCGTCATTGTAGTGCGTAGTCAATCAGGTGAGATGCAGGTTTTTCCTGTTGTAGAGTTAGTGTTTGATCCTGTATATAATTTGGTAGATTATCTCAAAATTCCTGCTGAGATAGATGATTCTCAATTGCAAGAAGCCAATGATTTGGCAATGAAAGTAGTAGATGCTTTAGATAGTGCAGGAGTATTTGCAGTAGAACTTTTTTTGACGAAAGAAGGAAAAATACTCGTTAATGAAACAGCTCCTAGAGCGCATAATAGTGGGCATCATACGATAGAAGCCAGTATCTCATCACAGTTTGATCAGCAATTGAGAGTTTTGTTAGATTTGCCAATAGGAAGCACTAAAAGCTACAAAGCAGCCGCTATGATAAATGTAGTAGGAAGTGAAGGGTATACGGGCAAAGCAAAATATGAAGGTGTTGATGAAATATTGTCATTGGACAATGTATATCTGCATTTGTATGGTAAAGAAGAAACTCGACCAGGCAGAAAAATGGGACATGCAACAGTTATTGGTTTTTCTGCAGAAGAAATCAAACCGAAAATTGAAGCAGTAAAAGAAAAATTGAAAGTAATTAGTTAATGGTCGATAGTCAATAGTTCGCAGCACAGCACGCTGCTTTTTAGTCGATGGTCTAGTGTTGTGAAAAATCGTTACGTTTTTATATCAGAAAAAGAAGGATGATGATTGCTGTTTGAAAAATCTTTGTGTTTCTTTGTGCCTTAGTGGTTTAAAGACAATAATAAGATGGTACAAGTAGGAATAATAATGGGAAGTCAAAGTGATATGCGTATCATGGGAGATGCTGCAAAAATTTTAGATGAACTGGGCGTAACTTATGAATTGACAGTCATTTCGGCTCACCGTACTCCAGAACGTATGTTTGATTATGCAGAGTCAGCACAATCGAGAGGGATAAAAACTATCATAGCAGGAGCAGGTGGAGCGGCTCACTTGCCAGGAATGGTGGCTTCATTGACTACATTGCCAGTGATAGGTGTCCCTGTCAAAAGCAGCAATTCTATAGATGGATGGGATTCGGTATTATCTATCTTACAAATGCCAGGAGGAGTGCCTGTTGCGACAGTGGCACTTGATGGAGCAAAAAATGCAGGAATCCTTGCAGCACAAATCGTAGGAGCTTTCGATGAAACAATCACTGAAAATCTTATTGCTTACAAAATTGGGTTAAAAGAAAAAGTCAATAAAGCTATTGAAGATTTGAAAGGAGAATATCCTAATGAGTTTGATGTGTGAGATACTTATCTATTTGGATGTTAAATGAAAATAGACACACAAAAAAAGAGCAACCATATTATGGTTGCTCTTTTTTTGTGTGTCTATTGTTTTTCTAATTCGAATACAATACCATCTATTTCAATAATCATCATAGATTCATCAATTGTCAATAAGTGCATAATAATATCATTTTTATTTTCATCAATTAAATTGATTGTTGTAAGTTCTTCATCAAACCTCCATTCTCCATTATATTCTTTTCCTTCCATATAGGCTTGATATTTATCTTCTATGGAAAAATTAATATGTATCGCAATTCCAGATTCTGAACTTAACCCATCATCTTCCCATGTGCCTATAAATACATTACTGTCTTGTGCCATTGATAATGAAAATGTCGATATCAATAAAATGATAATTGTAATTAAGTTTTTCATATAATAATTATTTTTGTTAAAAGTCAAATTTAATTCCTTGTGCCAATGGTACTTCTGTACCGTAGTTGATTGTATTTGTTTGTCTTCTCATGTATGCTTTCCATGCATCAGATCCTGATTCACGTCCACCACCGGTTTCTTTTTCTCCACCAAATGCACCACCTATCTCAGCACCAGAAGTTCCGATATTGACATTTGCAATACCACAGTCACTTCCCCATGCTGCTAAGAACTGTTCCATTTCTCTGATATTAGTAGTCATGATAGCAGATGATAATCCTTGTGGAACGTCATTTTGCATAGCAATAGCATCATCCAGATCATTATATTTCATGAGATATAAGATAGGAGCAAATGTTTCGTGTTGTACTATAGCGTAGTGATTTTCTACTTCAGCTATACAAGGTTTTACATAGCATCCACTTGTATATTCTGCACCTTCGAGTACACCACCTTCTACTACAAATGAGCCACCTTCTTCTTTTACTTTTTGGATAGAAGTCATGTATGCATTTACAGCGTCTTTATCGATAAGTGGTCCCATATGATTTTTCTCATCAAGAGGAGATCCTATGACTAGCTGTCCGTATGCTTTTTGTAGTGTTTCTTTTACTTTGTCATACATAGATTCGTGAATAATCAATCTACGTGTAGAAGTACATCTTTGTCCGCAAGTACCTACAGCACCAAATACAGCTCCTACAAGTGTTGCATCTAAGTCAGCATTCTCTGTGATAATAATAGCGTTGTTTCCTCCCAATTCGAGTAATGATCTTCCTAAACGAGCGCCTACTTCTGCAGAAACCAATTTTCCCATACGAGTACTACCTGTAGCAGATACTAAAGGGATACGCGTGTCTTTAGAAATCATCTCTCCAACTGTATAATCGCCATTGACAATACAAGAAACTCCTTCAGGTACATTATTTTTTTCAAAAATCGTATTTACTATATTTTGACAAGCAATAGAGCAAAGTGGTGTTTTTTCTGATGGTTTCCAGATACATACGTCTCCGCATACCCATGCCAACATACTATTCCAGCTCCATACTGCTACTGGGAAGTTAAATGCAGAGATAATTCCTACAACGCCCATTGGGTGCCATTGCTCATACATACGGTGATTTGGTCTTTCAGAGTGCATAGTCAATCCGTGTAATTGACGTGACAATCCTACTGCAAAATCACAGATATCTATCATCTCTTGTACTTCTCCGTATCCTTCTTGAAGGCTTTTTCCCATTTCGTAAGAAACTAATTTTCCAAGTGCTTCTTTCTTGTTGCGAAGTTCTTCTCCTATTTGTCTTACGATTTCACCTCTTGCTGGTGCTGTCCATTTTCTCCATTCGATAAAAGCAGCTTGTGCTTTTTCCATTACTTCATTGTATTCGCTTGCAGTAGCAGAAGTCGTAAATCCTATACTTTCTCCATCTACTGGCGAAAATGATTCTATCAATTCTCCATTTCCTTTTAGCCATTGGCTGCCAGTACTCACTCCAGAGTTATTTTTGTCTAATCCTAGTTCTTTTAAAAAATCGTGCATTTTGTATTGGTTTTGATTTGCTCGGCAAAGATAATGGGCTATGCTGACAATTTATTAGATAATTGAGGTTAAATCTACATCCCCAAAAGTGGCAACTTTTTCCTTTTATGATAGGTTAGTGCAATAGCAATACATTCTTTGATTTCTTCTTTCGGAAATTCTTCATCAATTTTGAAAATAATAGCTCGACTTCCTTCAAAATCGAGTTGGTTGCCATAGACAGTTTTGAATGTAGGAATAAGTAATGAAGTACACTGGCAATATATGGCATATTGATTGGGTGTTTTTGTTTTCCAATTTATTCTTATTGTACTTCCATGTTTTGTAAGATAACTTGGCTCGCTCCATTTTAAAGTTTCTTCTAACTCTTCGAGTCCTTCGATATTTTTTGCTGTATCTAAAATCAATGCTCTGAGTTGGAGCATTTTCTCTTTGATATTCTCAGGATAATTATCAAATTTCGTTTGAACTTCAGGATTGCTTGTTAGTTTCATTTATTGTCAGTTTATTGATACAAATTACGTAAAACAAAAGCAATATTTTATTTGGTTGCAGACAATCGACTAAACACCATAGCATTTAGTTTTGTTGTTTATTTTTAAGAGTATAGCTATTGTGCTTTATTTTATTAGCAAATATTCCACTTAGTAATCCAATCAATGCAGCTGTTGCAGTAACCATTATGATAGTAAACACCCATAATTTTGT
>JBMZDS010000089.1:0-6498 GCA_049614465.1 Chitinophagales bacterium | reverse complement strand
ACAATATTGGGAGAAGAATGTCAAGACCCTAATATCCAAGTACTAGAAAATCGCTTAAAATCAAAGATATCCTCTGAAAATTATGATTATGTATATCGTACGTTAATTAATTTAGATAACCAATGCGATGATTTTTCGAGATGGATTAATGTTTATTTAGCTAACTCTTCTACAGAATCAATTGAAAGTATAAAAATAGATGAAAACCACTATCAGTTATTAGATAAAGAATTGGATTTGATAAACAGTAAAGAGGTATTTTATCATGCGTATTGATTGGTCAAAATATTCTGCGAGTAAACTTTTTTACGTCTTTTTTTTACTGATGATAGTGAAGGCATTTTTCTGCAATGACTTGTTGCATCAATATCAAAATACGCCTTTTCATTTTTCAGGAATTGACAATACCTTTTGGTTTTTTCACTTATTGCAATTGCCTCAATTCATTACTGTTAATTTTTGGGCTGCCATTTCATTTGAAATAGTTATTTGTATCATAGCCTTATTTTGTATTCAATTTTCGCAAAAAAAGCTCTTTTCTGTTTTGTTTTTCTTGCTTTATCTTCTGTATTATATTGCTTTTGATTCTTCACAGGCAAAACACAACCATCTTAATATTGGACTTTTACTGATGTCATTTGTTTTTTGCTTTAAAAAAGACAAAAACATTCAACTTTTATGGGAAGGATTGCGCTATTATTTGTTGTTCATTTTTGTGTCTGCTGCTTTTTGGAAGATAAGTAGAGCCGCAATTTTTGAGATAGAGCACATGTCAAGTATTCTAACTAATCAGCACATATATATTCTCCTTCAAAAACCACAATCTTTCTATGCGCAGTTTCTCTCTTTTTTGATTGAAAATGTATGGCTTTCACAATCTTTATTTGTAATCGCAACAATACTAGAATTGATATTGATAGTTGGGTTTTTTATTAAAAAATACGATAAAGCACTTTTCTTTATTATTTGCCTGTTTTTGGTTTCAAATTATTTCTTGATGAGCATTAATTATATTGAGTTAAGTATTATGCTCCTCACTTTTATTCCTTTATCTAGCTTTAAAAAGGAATAGGATTTTACAACTCACAACTATTCCTTACCTTGCAGTTTCAAAATCAAAACCATACAATATATGGCAAATGCAAGTACAGATATTCAAAAATTAAAGCAGGTAGTAGTCCACTATCCAGATGATGGCATCGAAGTTATCACGCCTGACAATGCCTTGAAATTTCTTTATGATGATATTGTCTTTTTACCAAAAATGCGAGAAGAACATAAGTTATTTACCGATGTGCTTTCATTTTTTACAGGAAAAGAAAATGTCTTGGATACTTTTCAATTGCTTAAAGATGTCTTGGAGAAAAACCCTGACAATGCAAAAAGCAAATTACTAGATTATGTCTGTGATCATGAAAATTGTGATGATAAAGAGCATAATTTGTTAGCGTCTTTAGATACTGAAAACTTGGTTTATACTTTGTTTACAGGAATCTTGAAAGAAACAGGGGGTTTACTTTTCCCACCATTGCCCAATTATATTTTTACAAGAGATATAGGCGTACTGATCAATGACCATGTTCTGATTTGCAATGCATCAAAGCGTGCTCGTACTCGTGAGTCTATCTTGACACGCTGTATCATTTATTATCACCCGGTATTTGCGAGCTGTCAAGAAGATAATCACAAGAAGATAATCGACATGACGAAAGTTAGTGATGAGCATACCATAGAAGGTGGTGATGTAATGATGTTTGATGAAAACTGTATACTTATTGGTTGTAGTGAGCGCAGTACACCCGAAGCGTTTACATATTTGAAAGATACTTTGTTGGAAAAGAATGTGCTTAAAAATGTAGTGCGTATTGTGATTCCTAAAGATCGCTCTTGTATGCACATTGACACACTTTTCACACAAATAAGTAGTGATGAATATGTTATCTATCAGGACACTTTAGAGTCAGATATGATAAAAGTAACGCAGTTTACAGCAGATGGTAAAAAAATAGAACATTCTACACTAAAGGATTTCTTTTTGAGTTATAAGCCTAGTATGAAATTTATACTTTGTGGCAATGGAGATGAGACGTTTGCAGCACGTGAGCAATGGACAGATGGTTGCAATCTTGTAGCTGTAAAAGATGGAGTAGCTATTGCGTATGATAGAAATGAACGTACAGCAGATGCGATGCGAAATGCAGGATATACAATCATAGAAGCAGAAGATTTTTTAGCTGCAAAAATGAGAGCAGATGAAGTCGAAAAAACAATAATTTCTATTCCTTCCACCGAACTTTCACGCGCTAGAGGAGGACCACATTGTATGACTTTTCCAATCCTTAGGAATTAATAATGAGGAATTGTCAGTTACGAATTGGACTTAAAACTCTCAATTAAAAAACAGTGAAACAACTTTCCATCATTATTGTCAATTATAATGTTCGTTATTTTTTAGAGCAAGCACTTCGCTCTGTAGAAAAAGCAATAACGAATATTGATGCAGAAGTATTTGTAGTCGATAATGCTTCGGCTGATCGCTCTGTAGAGATGGTGGAAGAAAAATTTTCTTGGGTAAAAGTGATTGCCAATAAGGATAATACGGGTTTTTCTGTAGCGAATAATCAAGCGATAAGACAATCTACTGGGAAATATACTCTATTACTAAACCCTGACACCGTAGTTGAAGAAGATACTTTTGAAAAATGTATTGCTTTTATGGAGGCAAATCCTGATGCAGGTGGATTGGGAGTCAAAATGATCGATGGAACTGGTAAGTTTTTGCCTGAATCTAAACGAGCTTTACCAACACCTTCAGTCGCTTTTTTCAAAGCATTTGGGCTATCTTCTATTTTTCCAAAATCTAAAGTATTTGCAAAATACCACTTGGGTTATCTCGATGAAAACGAAAATCATGAAGTAGAGATATTAGCAGGTGCATTTATGCTCATGCGCAAAGATGTTTTGGACGAGATAGGCTTGTTAGATGAGACCTTTTTTATGTACGGAGAAGATATTGATTTGTCCTATCGTATCACAAAAGCAGGCTACAAAAACTACTATTTAGCGGATACACGGATTATTCATTACAAAGGAGAAAGCACAAAAAAAGGAAGTCTAAATTATGTCAAAGTTTTCTACGAAGCGATGCTCATTTTTGCTAAAAAACACTTTTCTACTAGTCAAGTTCGAGTCTATTCCGTAGCGATATATTTAGCGATTTTTGTCAAAGGATTATTGACGATTTTAAGCAATGTCTTTCGAGCGATATTATTACCATCTTTAGATGCTTTATTGGCATTTACGGGTATATTTTTCATCAAGAATTTTTGGGCATTCAAAATTAAAGCGGCAGCAGATTATTATCCGCCAGAATTTACGTTTTTAGTCATTCCTGCATACATTTTGATATGGATTTTGGTTAATTATTTTGGAGGCAGTTACGATAAACCTTATCGAACACGTAAGATTTTTAGAGCAACATTGATAGGTACACTTATTATCGCTGCAGTGTATGGTTTTTTACCAGAAAACTTGCGTTTTTCAAGGGCGATAATCTTAATGGGAGCAGCATGGACTACATTGGCGATGCTTTCTAATCGATTTTTATATCATCTTGTAGCACACAAAAAAGCTGTTTTTGAGCTAGAGACGGTTAAAAATGTAGCAATTGTTGGCAAAAAAGAAGAAGCAAATCGTACGCTTTCTATTTTGAAACAGACATCAGACACAGCACATTTTGTAGGACATATAAGTTATGAGGAAGAAATCAATGAAAACGATTTTATAGGCGAGTTTTCACAACTCGAAGACATTATCAGTCTGTACGATCTTGATGAAATTATTTTCTGTGCTAAAGATATTCCTACCAAAGAAGTTATCGCTAAAATGACACAACTCGGCAATCAGTATAGCTATAAAATAGTGCCGCCTGAAAGCATGAGTATCATTGGTAGTGATTCTAAAAACACAGCTGGTGACTTATATGCGATAGATGTCCATCTCAAGATTGGCGAAAGACGTTCTCGTCAAGTTAAGCGTCTTTTTGATATGCTTTTAGCTTTACTATTTATTCCATTATTCCCTCTTCTTTTCTTTTTCGTAAAAGATAAATTAGGGTTTATCAAAAACATCTTTACTGTTTTGATCGGCAAAAAAACATGGGTAGGCTATACAACCAATAAAACAGATAAAGAACAATATAATCTTCCTGCAATAAAAAAGGCAGTCATCAATCCACTTTCTATTGTTAAAAATAAATCATTGGCAGGCAATAGACTCAATCTCATTTATGCCAAAAATTATTCTCCAGAGTTAGATTTTATCTACATCTTAAAAGGGCTAAGTCATTTAGGTGATGATGCTTAATAAGTTTAATTAAATCTGTCCATCAAAGCATTTAAACGGCTTATGATATTAACTCCAAGTATTTTAGTATTTTCGCACATTAAAATGAAGAATATCAGCGTATGATTTCGTACTTAAAAGGAAATATAACACACAAATCACCCACTTACGTAATAGTTGAAAATCAAGGAATTGGCTATCAAATTTTGGTCAGTCTGAATACTAGACAAAGTATAGGTGATGATAAGGACTGTCGTTTGTTCACTCGAATGGTGGTGAAAAATGAAAATCAGAACGTAACAGGCTTTATGTTGTATGGTTTTTATGAGGAAAAAGAACGAGAGTTGTTTGAGAAATTAATTTCTGTTTCAGGAGTCGGAGCGAACACAGCTATTGTGATGTTATCGACTTATAGAGTATCCGAAATCGTCAATGCTATCGTGAGTGGAGACGTAGGTTTGATAAAAAGTATCAAAGGGATAGGACCAAAATCAGCGCAACGTATCATTTTGGAACTAAAAGATAAAGTAGAAAAAACGGAAGAAGGCCAGCTTTCTTTAGGACAAAGTCACAATACATTGAAAGAAGATGCGTTAGTAGCTTTAATGTCATTGGGTTTTGCCAAGAATATGGCGCTGAAAGCTATAAATAAAGCAATGGCAGCAAATGCAGAGATTGATACCGTTGAAGATTTGATAAAACAGAGTTTAAAATTATTGTAATTATTGTTTTTGTGAAGCAGTTGAAGAAAATTATACTATTGCTATCGTTATGTACTTGTGGCTTTTTGGCTGCACAGGAAAATGATAGTACCGAATTGATATATCCACTAGAAGAGCGTCAAGGCGATTTTATTTCAGATGAGGAAAATAACCCTATAGATCTAGAAGATCCGGCAATCATAGAGAAGTATGTAGAATATGATCCGACTACGAATAGTTATATTCTCTACGAGAAAATAGGCGACATGAATTATCGTCCGCCAACTTATCTTACGTTCGATGAATACATGGAGTTTACGCTCAACAATGATATCAATAGCTATTGGGATAGCAGAAATAATACAGTTGATTTGCTTGAAAACAGCAAAAATGTTCTTCCTCCTATAGATGTCAATAAAAAATTTATCAATCGTCTTTTTGGTAGTTATGCTATAGAAATACGTCCACAAGGAAATGTAGAAGTCACACTTGGAGGAAATGTGCAGAAATACGACAATCCATCTTTGCCAGAGCGAGCTCGTAAGCAAGGTGGATTTGACTTTGATATGAATATCAATATGAATGTCACTGGTAAAATAGGCGATAAGATGCAATTGACGCTGAAATATAATAATCAGACAGGATTTGCATTTGACAATCAATTTAAACTTGCCTATACTGGTGAAGAAGATGATATCATACAACTCATAGAAGCAGGAAATGTAAGTTTTCCATTGGAAACACAATTGATAACAGGTGTGCAGAGCTTGAGAGGGATAAAAACGCAGTTCAAATTTGGGCGATTGACAATGACGAATATCCTTGCGGAGCAACAGTCTCAAAAACAATCTATAACTGTAGAAGATGGAGCACAAACGCAACAGTTTGAAATCAAAGCCGATCAATACGAAGCAGATAAGCACTTTTTCTTAGCACAATATTTTGAAGAAAGTTATGATGCTGCATTAGCAGAATTGCCGAATGTGCTTTCGTTGGTTACTATTGAAGAAATAGAAGTTTGGGTGACAAACCGTACAGGAAACACTCAAAATGTAAGAGACGTAGTAGGATTGATGGATTTGGCTGAGACATCTCCATATTCACCACAAATAACAGCATTGGGAGGAAGTATCCCTAACAATGAAGCCAATGATTTGTATCAGCGATTAACAGCAGATCCTTCTACTCGATTGGTAGATAATGTCGTCACAAGTCTGCAAGGACCAGAGTTCGGCTTACAGGCTATTCAAGATTATGAAAAGACATTCGCAAGATTGTTGAGTTCATCAGAATATACATTAAACCCACAACTAGGATATATTTCTTTACAATCTCCATTGCAACCCAATCAAATTTTGGCGGTAGCTTTTAAATATACTTACAATGGACAGACATACCAAGTAGGTGAATTGTCAAGAAACGTTCCACCAGATTCGCTTTCTACGACTAAAAC
>JBMZDS010000088.1:0-6505 GCA_049614465.1 Chitinophagales bacterium | reverse complement strand
CAAATGTTGTGTTCGATAAAATTGTATTGCCAAATAATGCACCTTCTAAATCTGTTTCTGTGAAAATGGCACTTTCAATTTTACAATCTTTAAAGAGTGTGTTTTTCATTTTTTTCTGATGAAAAGATGCAAAATCTAACTGACAATCTTGAAATCGAACAGCAAACAAAAAATCATTACAATTTTGGAAATCGATTCCTATTAGTTTACAGTTTTGAAAATTGATAGTTTGTAGACGAGAATCATACAATTTTGCATTACTCAGATTGCAATCTTTGAACGTGCATTCTAAGAATTTGCTCGCTGTAAAATCTGTATTTGAAAAATCACAAGCGACAAAAGTACATTCTTCATATTCTTGTGAAATGATTTTCTGATTGGAAAAATCTTTTTGATTGAAGGTTTGATTTTCTTTTATCATGAAGCGAAAGTAATTCATTTTAAAATGAGTAATCTATAGTTATCAAAAATATCTACTTTTGTTTCGATGAAAAACCTATGTATTCTTATTACTCTTTTTGTTGTAGCTACTGCAAGTTTTGCGCAAGATAAAAACTACAATATTTCAAAATCTGATGATATAATCACTGTAGATGGAAATCTCAACGAATTTGTATGGCAAAATGTGCCAATGGTTGATGATTTTGTGCAAAATTTCCCTGCGGACTCTATTGACGCTACAGCTAAGACAGAAGTTTATATGACTTATGATGACAAGATGATTTATATCGCTGCTCGCTGTTATAATGAGGCAAGTGATGAATATGTTGTCAATAGTTTGGTGCGAGATTATTCTTTTCCAAAGACCGATGCATTTGCAGTTTTCTTATCACCAAATCAAGATAAAACGAATGGAGTCAGTTTTTCTGTCAATCCTTATGGTGTGCAGCGTGAAGGTATAGTCGCAAATGCGGGTAACTATGGTGTGACTACTGCTTGGGACAACAAATGGTTCTCGGCTTGTAATAGAGACAATTCTGATTTTTGGACATTGGAAATGGCGATACCATTCAAAACACTTCGTTATGATGCTAAATCTACTACTTGGGATATTAATTTTGCTAGAAATGATTTGCAACTCAATGAGCAGTCAGTTTGGTCTCCTGTTCCTTTGGGATACAATGTCGCTCGTCTTGATAATTGTGGTACATTGACTTTTGATAACCAACTAACTAAAGCAGGGGCAAATATTGCTATCATTCCTTACATGAAAATAGGAGCGGAGTACCAATATGAAGATGGTGAAATCGTAGAGAGGAATAATTTGAGTGATGCAGGATTGGATGCTAAAATAGGAATCACATCTACGCTCAACTTAGATCTAACTATCAATCCTGATTTTTCTAATGTGCAAGTAGATGAGCAGGTGATTAATCTAGATAGATTCGATATTTCTTTGCCAGAGCGAAGAACTTTTTTTACTGAAAATAGTGATTTGTTTGCCAATTTTGGATTCTCTAAAATTCGTCCTTTCTTTTCTCGAAGAATAGGTCTTTCTCAAGGACAAAATGTACCTATACTCGGTGGGCTTCGCTTGAGCGGAAATGTGACAGAAAATACTCGTGTAGGATTGATGAGTATACAGACAGAGGGTGTAGGAGGAGATGCTCAATTAGAAAGTCAGAATTATACGGTAGCGGCTTTTCAACAGCAAGTATTTGAGACATCGAATATAGGAGCGATATTAGTCAATAGACAGGCATTCAATAAGTTTAAAACGATAGATGATAATAATCTGCTCGTAGGACTAGATTACAATCTGTATTCTAAAAATGGAAAATGGAGAGGAAAAGCATTCTATCATCAAACTTTTGAAGATAGTCTAGAGATAGATGGAGGCGCACAAGCTGTATGGCTCAATTATCGTGATACGGATTGGGATTTTCATTACAATCACGAGTATGTAGGAGCTAACTACAATGCAGATGTAGGTTTTGTGCCAAGAACAGGTTATTTTAGATTTGAGCATATTGCTAGTCGATTTTTTTATCCTGATAGAAGAGAAAAGATAAATAGGCTAGAGGTAGGTGCGTACTATAGTCAGTATTGGGTAAAAGATAAGATTTCTACAGACAGAGATGTGACGATGTTTGGACATTTGACTTTTAGCAATACGTCAAAAATAAGTGTAGAACAAGAGAATATACAAACTAGACTTCAAAGCGAATTTGATTTGATAGATAAAGGAACACCATTTGAGATAGGCAACTATAAGACGAGTAGTATCTTTTTGAGTTATGAATCTGATTTTAGAAAAGCATTTGCTTATTATGCTTCCGCAAAATATGGTGGTTTTTACAATGGAAATAAATTGACTTATAGAGCCGGTGCAGATTATCGTGTACGTCCTTGGGCAAGCATTGGATTAGATTTTCAGCGCAATGAAATTCGTTTTTCTGATGATAATTTTGAAAATGGTTATCTAACTCTTATTGGAGGAAACATACAGATTTCTTTTAGCAATAAAGTGCTTTGGAACACATTTTTGCAGTATAATACGCAAGCAAACAATTTTAATATCAATAGTCGTCTGCAATGGAGATTTGCTCCACAGTCAGATATTTTTGTAGTTTATACGGACAATTATACTGACGATTTTAAGCCTAAAAACAAGGCTTTTGTTTTGCGTATTAATTATTGGTTTGGGTTGTAGTAGCAGTTTTAAAATTCACCTAATCCTTCACGAATAAGTGTAGGCTCTTCATCAGTATAATCTATGATTGTAGAAGGAATATTGGCGCCAGCACCTCCATCTATCACAATATCTACATATCGTTCGTACCACCATTGTAAGTCTTCAGGATCTGTGATGTATTCAAGTATTTTGTCTTCATGCTTTATCGAAGCAGAAAGAATAGGATTGCCTAATTGACGAATAATTTCTCTCGGTATATTATGGTCGGGGACACGAATTCCTACCTCTTTCTTTTTGTAGCCAAATATCTTTTGTATTGCTTTATTTGCTTTCAAAATAAATGTAAAAGGACCTGGAAGGCATCGCTTCATGAGTTTATATGTAGGCGTAGAAAGATTGAGTGTAAAATCTGAAATATGGCTCAAATCATAGCAAACCATTGAAAAATTAGCTTTGTTTGGCTTTACTTTTTTGAGTGCACAGATTTTTTCATAGGCTTTTCGTTGCGTGATATCACAACCGAGCGTATAGACTGTATCAGTCGGATAGATAATAACACCACCTTTTTTCAAGCAGTCAACTACTTGTTGGATTCTACGTTCATCAGGATTTTTAGCATCTATTCTTAATATCATCTTGTTTTTTTGTGTTACCAAACTATTTCTAATACAGACAATTTTCCTTCATTATCTTGCACCACCATCACAGCATCTTTATCTTCATATAATTTGATGAGCAAAGGCTCTGTAATCGATTCTTTTGGAAAATCATTGTGCGCTTTGCCGTATTCATCTATCATGTAGATTTGTGTGCCTGTATGTGCTGCAAAATACGTATTTGGGTGTTCAAGTGGTATGATTGTACTTATTTTTTCATCGAAAGAATAGGTCATAAACTGATTGCTGGCTGTTTTTGCATAAATCAATTTATTTCCATTACAAAATGCAGATGCCTGTACATCATTTTGCTGACTGTACGTGTAATTGTAGCTATCGTAATCACCATTAATGATTTGAGCCGTCTGAATTTCTCCTTCAAGCGTTATTTTATATACTTTTCCTTTTGTTCCATTGACAAATCCATCTTTTAATGGTTTGAAATTGGCATTGAAATAAGCACCTGTTTTTGCTTCTATACGAATATCTCCATTTCGTGCAAAAGCAATAAAGTCGCCATTGATATTTTGTCCAAAAATGTAATCCTTTTCATCGATTAATGTATGTGATAGTGCTTTGTCAAAAGTGCCTTCTACAGTATTAGGACTCCAGTTGGCAAGTGGAGCTCCATCAAGTTCAAATCCGTATATTTTGCTGTTTTGAGTTGCAACAAAAATACGATAGTCACGTGCATTGTCGTAGTTAGTGACTAGAATGCCACTACTCGCTTTCGCAGGTATATTGAGGGGGAAATCGCCTACAGTTGTTCCATTTCTATCGATAATGTATATTTTTTCTACTGTGTTGAACACATATTGTAGTTTTCCATTTTTGTAATAATCAACTTGAAATATTTCACTAATAATAGGATCTTCTATCATTTGCTTAAAAACAATCTCACCTGATGCTGACAATAAATAAAGATTGCCTGATGCATCTTGCGTCATGAGTTCTTGACTTCCATCATTGTGATTTTTGACGACTTGAGGCACAAATTGTGAAATCGTATCCAATGTCGCAGACCAGAGCATTTGACCAGAAGCGACAATAGGCCTTCCAAAATTGAGTTCTCCTATTGAATTAATTGATCCATTTGTATTATTGCTTTGCTGCTGATAATGGCTTAATGCAGAGAAATCAAAAATATTAGCTAAAAACATTTCATCGATTGCCTTCTTCCAGCGCTGTATATTGCAATAAGTCATCGAAGATTGTCCATTCAATCCCATATTCGCTTGTTCTTGGTAGTGACTTTGACTAGCTAATGTATTGCCTTCTTTCTTCTTTTGTAAGCATGTTTTTATAGTTGATATATCATTAGCGATAAAAACAGTTTTTTCTGCAAAAGTGATAAATATTTCATTATCCCAGTTGACAATGTAATGAGGGAAAAGCGAATTAAAATCGCTATTTATGGCAAATATTTCCTGTTCGCCATAAGTATCTTTACGTGTAAGTGATACTCCCGCATTTTCTATACTTGCTTTTGCATTTTTTTCATCTTTAGTAAGAAAAACCATCCCTGATTTTTGCTGAAAGTCTGTATCGAAAGTTTCTAAAACAAAATAAGCATATTCATTATCGATCCAGTTTGTCCAATACGTGATATTAGTAGCTTCTTTTACAAAATAACTACTATCTGTAGATAGGAAAGATTGAAAATAGGCAGTGTTTAATGGAAGGTTTTCAGCCACTTGACTTACTTTATTATCCGTATTTATCAGTTTGATTAAATTTTCATCAGTATAAAAAGTTTCACCATTCCATAAAATTGAGTTTTCTGCTATTTTCATAGAAAGGTAAGACCAATCTGTATTGCTCTGTGACTCCATTATAGATACAAAATCAGTTTTTAATAGGGTAGTCGACAGATTATTGATTTCTTTTTGATTGATAATGATGTTAAAATCAGCTAGTGTATTCTTTGCTTTTAATTCTATGAGTTGTTGAGCGGGCAAAACTTCTTCTTCATTTTTTGCTGTATTAATAGCATCTTCTACTAATGGAGAGTGAAAACTACCGACTAGTAATCCATTAAGTTGCGTAAATGTAAATTCCATACTAGGGATATAATCTTTCAGCGTAAAACACTGCTCGCCTTGAAAGCTGTATTCAACTATTTTTGCACCAAAAGGTTCTACTGCTTGATTTAAATTTGTCATTGAAAAATCTAAATCATCGATTGCCGTAATGTATAAAAATCCAATTTCTTTTCCTCCCACATGTCCTGCGCCTATCAATATATCATTGCTGAAAATAGTGTTTTGAATATTTAAAATACTATCTAAGTTGTTGAGAAATAATGCGTCTGTTTTGAGTGTAGAAAATATAGCTGATTTTGTATAAAAATCGCTGTAAGAAGTGCTATCCATTTTGTCTAATAATAAAGACAAATCGTGTGCATCTATGACGAATGGAGTACTACTAGGAATCGCTTGATAGGGGAGTAGGGCTGTCGTGTTTTGCTGAAATGGCTTGAAATAAAAAACAGAAGCGACCAAAAGTCCAATCAAAAGAGCTGTTATTACGATTATTTGTTTGATTTTATCGTTCATGTAGCCAAAAGTAGTGTAATTTTATATTCAATATTCATCACTATCTAAAAGGATATTCACGCTATGACTGTGCAAAAATCATATATTATCTGGGGAACGATATTTTTACTACTTGCAGTGGTACTTGGTGCATTTGGAGCGCACGGTCTACAGTCAATTGTAGATGCTTCTCATATTGCAACGTTTAAGACAGGCGTACAGTATCAGTTTTATCATGGATTTGCTATTCTACTCCTTGCCATTTTAGCTAAGCAGTACAAAATTGATACTTTAAAATATTGTTTCTATTTTTTTGTCATAGGAATTTTTCTCTTTAGTGGTTCACTCTATTTATTGACATTTAGTGATGTCATAAATATTCCAAAGATTGTAGGACCTCTAACACCTATAGGTGGTTTTTGCTTTATTGTAGGTTGGGGAGTTATGCTTGTATCTTTTGTACGAAAATGAGTCTTTTTATTCTTTTGAAATAGCGGTCTTGTTCAGAGAATAAAACTTTTTTGAAAAAAAATATAAGAAGTGTTTGCAAGTATCAAAAACCGCTTTATATTTGCAGTCCTTTAAAAGGAGGTCTGGTAGTTCAGTTGGTTAGAATACCTGCCTGTCACGCAGGGGGTCGCGAGTTCGAGTCTCGTCCAGACCGCATTGATAATCAAAGC
>JBMZDS010000087.1:0-6529 GCA_049614465.1 Chitinophagales bacterium | reverse complement strand
GATGAAGAAATGTAGTACCACATCTAGGATTGGAAATAATAAAAACGGGAGAAGACAGATCTACTTTTCGATATCCTCTAAAGAAAATTTCATCTAGTATCCTTCCAAAGGAAAGAAAAACAACCCCTAAAGAATGTAAAAAGATAAAAAGAGAAGTAAATAAAAATCGTCTAATAGAAAAATTGTCTATTAAGTTGAGTTTTATGATTTTGAACACTGTTTTGTAGTGCACAAAAAATATACTCGGATGAAATATACTCATATTGTCATTTGCTTTTTTAAATTCAAAATCAATAAAACAACAGGGGTTTATTCTTTTATCAATTTTGTGGAGGCGAATTTAGGCTTTTCATAGCTCAAATGAAAATCAAAGAAAGTATCCTATTTTCTCGTAACTTTGTTTTTATGAATTTACGCCAGTTATTTTTGCAACATGTAGCACAAACAAGTGACGCTCCTTTAGCTATACATCCTACACATGCTGAAGGTATTTATATACACACTGAAGAAGGCGAAAAGCTAATGGATTTAATATCTGGAATTGCAGTGAGTAGTCTAGGACATAGTCATCCAAAAATAGTGAAAGCGGTACAAGAACAGGCAGAAAAATACATGCATTTGATGGTGTATGGTGAGTTTGTAGAGCAGCCGCAAGTCAAATTGGCAGAGAAAATATGTTCACTTTTACCAGAAAATTTGAATAGTGTTTATTTTACTAACTCAGGAACAGAAGCAACAGAAGGCGCTTTAAAATTAGCTAAAAGATATACAGGAAGAACAGAAATTATTTCTTTTAGAGATAGTTATCATGGTAGTACAATGGGTGCATTGAGTGTACTAGGCGATGAATACTTTAAAAGTAATTATCGCCCATTAGTACCAGATTGCAATTTGATAAATTACAATGATGTAGATGAACTTGCTAAAATAACAGAAAGAACTGCTGCCGTGATAGTAGAGCCTGTACAAGCAGAATGGGGAGTTCGCAATCCTCATCATATGTATTTGACTGAGTTGCAAGATAGATGCAATGATGTAGGTGCATTGTTGATAGTAGATGAAATACAGACAGGAATGGGACGAACAGGTTCATTTTTTCGTATTGATAATGAACAGTTAGAACCAGATATTCTTTTATTAGCAAAGGCATTTGGGGGTGGAATGCCGTTGGGTGCATTCATCAGTAGTAGTGATAAAATGAGTGCTTTTCAAGATAATCCATTTTTAGGACATATCACTACATTTGGTGGGCATCCAGTTAGTTGTGCAGCGGCATTAGCTTCACTAGAGATCTTAATGGAAGAAGATTATATCAGCAAAGTAGAAGAAAAAGGCGCTTTGTTTGAAGAATTGCTTGTTCATCCAAAAATAAAAGGTATAAATAGAGTAGGACTGATGATGGCTCTAGGATTTGATAGTTTTGAAACGAACAAAAAAATCATCGATACTTGTATCAAAAACGGAGTGATTACGGATTGGTTTTTATTCAATAGTGAGAGTATGCGTATTGCTCCACCTTTGATTATTACAGAAGAGCAAATACGAGAAGCTTGTTCGATTATTTTAGCCTCTATAAATGAAGCGATAAATTGAAGAAGTACAGTTACATATTCTTAGCTATTAGTATTTTGTTTTTTTCTTGTAAAAAAGAGGAAATAGAACTGCCTATGCAAGAAATCTCTACGGGAACAACTCAAACGATATATGACATAGATTTTGCTAGTCCAAACACTGGCTTTGCAGTAGGAGGAGAGAAATTTGTCAGTAATGTCATTTTGAAGACAATAGATGGAGGGCAATCATGGATACTTGATGAAAGTGTGGAGGGACAATCTCTTTTAGGAATTGATATGCTTAGTGATAGTGTCGCTTTTGCTACAGGTCGTGGCGGACAAGTTCTTCGCACCTTAGATGGCGGTTTGTTTTGGGATGCTTTTCAGCACAATTCGTATGCAGAATTTACAGATATTTCAGCTTTTGATATAGATAAATCTGTAGTTGTAGGAAGTAGAAATGATACTGGTGTGCTCATGATGTCACAGAGTGAGTGGTGGATATTTGATTGGGAGCAGCAAGAAGAAGTGATGTATAAGACATTGTTTGTCAATGAGTATAAAGGCTGGGCTATGGGCAATGGTTTTCTCAAAAAAACGACAAATGGTGGAGCGACATGGCATTATTCAGAAGCAAAAAATGATAGATTTATAAGCATTGATTTTCCTACACAAGATGTGGGATTTGTATGTGGGTTTCAAGGTTCTATATGGCGCACAATAGATGGTGGAAATTCATGGCACGAAATTGAAAAGAACAATAAAGTTTTTGCAAAGAGAACTCATTTTTTGGATATAGATTTTTGGGATGAAAACCTAGGTATGGTAGTAGGACACGATGGAGCTATATATTATACTGATAATGGAGGAGATGACTGGCAAAAAGTAAAAATGAATTCCTCATCTGTACTGAGGGCAGTTGCTTTTGCTGATGAAAGCACAATAATTGTAACAGGAAATGGTGGCAAGATGTGGCAGATTTTATTGTAAATCATGATGTTTGTATAGAGTAAACTCTTCGTTTTCAAAATCAATATACATTTTTAAAGCGGGGTCTTGAATATTTCCAAAAGGTCTTCATGTGGAGAGGTCTAAATTAGCGACATAAAAATATGATTAATTCTTTTAAAATGGAGTTCCTATAATTTTTTATATTTTTGCATGAATTTAAAAACAAAGAAAATGAAAAAACTAATTACCCCACTTTTCCTATCAACTCTATTTTTATTTAGTGCTTGTACAGGAGGTGATTCTTCAGAAAGTGAAGGCGGACTTGGAGATATTGTAGAAGATGTATTCGATGGAGATTATTTCCACATGACAGGAAACTTCGATGATGGAGTTTATACTAATGTATTTGAAGTAGAGAGTCGTTATTGGCCGAGCTTTATGATGGTAATTCCTGAAAACACAGATTTGCAAAATGAAAAATTTGAAGCAGTAGCTATCTTTGATGATTATGGAATCGCTAATGAAACATATCCAGTAGGAAAAAATATCTCTTTCTTTCAGCAAGATGGAAGTAATGCAGATAGAAAAACACTCGTAGAAGTAGAGGATGATGATATCACATTGTATCTTGATGATGCCAATCAAACGGGTATCGCATATTCTTTCTATGATGAGCGTATGGATATGTATGATGTTTATTATTATGATATTCATGATGAAGAGAGCAAAATGGTCGCTTCTGGAGATGTAGATAAACTTAATTCTTTTGCTTCAGTTGTAGGAGATAAAATTTATTGGACAGAGATAGATGGAGATGATTTTGCTATTTATAGTGATGGTATCGGTTACGAAAAAGAAGAAGTTATCTATCAAAAAAATGCTTGGGGTGTTTTGTTAGAAAGTCATGGAGACTATTTAGTTTATTTCCTAGAGACTTATACAGATGACTACGAATATTTGACAAATGATGTAATCATATATGATCTTACTACCAATGAAATTTCACAATCAGTAGAAGTAGATATGGATTATGAAGTATTGTCTGGAAATTATGATGGTGAGAATATATTTATCACAGCATATGACTATGAGAACTATGTATATGTAAATGCAGAAATTGATCATGATGGTATGCATGTTGTTAATGAAGAAGATGATTTTGTAACGACATTTACAGGTGCGGGTAGCAAAAATTTCTTGATGAAAGCACAAGAGTACTACCATGGAGATTTTTATGAAGCAGAATACCTAGATATTCATACTGGAGAGGAAGAAAGCTTTTCAGATTTGCTCAATGCAGGTATTTACAATAACTATTTCTTTTATATAGAATGTGATGTTAATACAGATCAATTAATCAATGAATTGACATTAGTACTTGAAGAAGTAAACTAATCAAGAGCATATTATAATAGTATATGAAATGGGAGCTAGCGATGGCTCCCATTTTTTTATGTTACCTTTAGGTATCAAAAAATTAGTAATGAAAAAAATATTGAGTAGTATAGTCTTGATTTTGATGGCAACGTTTTGTCTCGCACAGCCATTTACTAATGAATTGAATATTCCAAGTACGCTTTCAGGAACAGATTTTATATTAAATTGTCAAACAGGTACTACCGAATTTATTCCAGGAGTACAATCCGCTACTTATGGATATAATGGAAGTCTTTTAGGTCCTACACTTATTTTTCAGCAAAACGATAGTCTTAACATCACTGTGAATAATAATGTAGGTGAGACAGTAACACTCCATTGGCATGGTATGCATGTACCCGCAAAATTTGATGGAGGGCCACACAATGAAATCGAAGATGGACAATCTTGGAGCCCTACATTTAAAGTATATGAAGAAGCTTCTACAATGTGGTATCATTCGCATCTTCATCACAATACACTTAGGCAAGTTAATAAAGGATTGGCAGGGATGATTATCATAAAAGATGATAATGAAGCGACTTTAGATTTACCAAGAACTTATGGAGTAGATGATTTTCCTATTATTATTCAAGATAGAAGTTTTGATAGTACAGGTGTTTTAATAGATCATGTAGTACTAGGAGATACGGTAATGACCAATGGGACGCTATCTCCATACGTAGAATGCCCAGCACAAATGGTTAGATTTCGACTACTCAATGCTTCAGCTCAGCGTATATACAATATAGGGATGAGTGATGATAGAAATTTTAGTATCATAGCGGGTGATGCTGGATTGATAGCAGAACCATATGATACAAATCGTATAGTGATTTCACCAGGAGAGCGAGTGGAAATAGTTGTTGATTTTTCAGGGGAAAATGGCGATAGTTTGCAATTGCTTACTTATGCTTCAGAGTTGGAGTTAGGACATCCTGGAGGACCATTTTTGATTGCTGACGATCATTTTCCAAGTGCCATTAATGGAATAGATTTACCGTTTTTACAGATGAATATTGTAGCTGCCACAGCTAGTCCTGTAACTTCTATTTCTACGACACTTAACAATATAGTGCCTTTAGATACTAGTCTTGCAGTAAGGGAACGCTACAAAAAATTGAGCGGAACACTTGACAATTCAGGCAATCGTGTATGGACGATTAATGACCGTGCGTATAGTATGATGCGAATAGATGATATTGTAGTTGATGGCGATATAGAAGTATGGGAGTTAGATAATTCATCAGCGATTACTCACCCATTTCATATTCATGCAGGACATTTTTATATTGTGAGTAGAAATGGAGTCGCACCTCCACCCTATGAAAGAGGAAAAAAAGATGTCGTTTATGTAAGAGGAGGAGAAAAGGTCAAATTTGCCATGAAGTTTGAAGATTTCCCTGATGAAGAACATTTGTATATGTATCATTGTCATTTGCTCAACCATGAAGATCATGGCATGATGGCACAGTTTCTTATGGTCGATAGTTCTTATTTTACATCAGCTACTACATCTTTAATTAACGATGAATCACTAGTGGTTTCGCCCAATCCAGTGAAAGACCTCTTAGATGTATCTCTTGATGCGCAAGATGAGCATATAGAACAAATAATTTTGCTAGACATACAAGGGAAAATGGTAAAGGAATGGAATTTTTCTTCAATGACGTTACAAGAACAAATAGATATGTCTGTTTATGATATTGGAACGTATTTTGTATTAGTCAATACAGAAAGAGGAATGCGAATAATGAAAGTAATAAAGAATTAATTATAGAAAATAATAACATTATGAAAAAATACATTTTTATACCTGTATCGCTATTTTTAATAGCATTTGTATTCATGACAAGTTCATGTGATAAAATAGAAGAATTCCTTCCGCAAGATGAAACCGCTCAAGGACTCAGAGAAGCTTTGAAAATAAGTACAGACACTACAGTCAATAAAGCTGGTGCGACCAATGGATTTTATGGAAATGCAGCAATCAAGATATTATTTCCACCTGAAGCACAAGAGGTTTTAGATTTTGCTGACAATAATCCTTTTTTAGGTGCAGCATTGAATTCATTGACAGAAAATTTTGTGCAGAGAATGAATCAAGCAGCTGAGCAAGCAGCTCCGTTAGCAAAGGATATTTTTAAAGAGACAATTACCAATATCACTATTACAGATGCGTTAGGAATATTGAATGGCGGAAATGATGCTGCTACTATATTTTTAGAAAACAATGCACGTCAGCCATTGTTTGATGCTTTTCATCCTATAGTAGAGGATAAAATATCAGCTGTAGGAGCAGATGATATATGGAGCAATGTCACAGGGACGTACAATACAATTTCTGGTCAGCAAGTCAATACAGACATTAATGCCTATGTGACAGACAAAGCTTTGGATGGACTTTTTCATTTGATAGCAGAAGAGGAAGAAAAAATACGAAATGACCCTTTGCATAGAGTGACAGATTTGCTAGAGCGAGTTTTTGGGAGTTGATAGTTAAATAAATGGGAAAAGAAAAAAGGTATAGAATTTTTAAAATAGGCTCAATCCTGTTTTCAACCTTGTTTGTTGTACTTTTTTATTTTGCTCTATGGATAGAGGGGTTC
>JBMZDS010000086.1:0-6570 GCA_049614465.1 Chitinophagales bacterium | reverse complement strand
TCACACCTGATTGTGAAGTGTTTGGAGATGCCACTATGTTTACCGTAGATTGTGGAACAGCCATCGAAGACATATTTGATGTAGCTTCATTCAAACTATATCCAAATCCGAATGATGGACAATTCTCTATTAATATGGATGTAAAAGAGATGAATGATGTGACATTACAAATCGTAGATGTGACTGGTAGATTAGTGATGAATAGAACTATACCATCTGTTTATGGCAACTTTACAGAGACATTTGACTTGAAAAACAATTTAACAAGTGGTTTTTACGTTTTTAATGTGAAAGTGGGTGATTATCAATCACAAATCAAATTTATCGTACAATAATTTGTGATTTCAAAAAAAATAACTACATTTGTAAAAATTTAAAACTAATTATTAATTCAAAAATTTAAAACAATGAAAAAAGTACTTTTAATGATGTTAGCTTTTGCTACAATTTCTTTTACACTAGTATCTTGTAGTGAAGATGATGGAACAACTCCTGCTGTATGTGAAGCATGTGGAACTTACAATGGTAACTTCAACACAAATGGTCAAACTGCAACTATCTTGATTCCAGACAGTGACACTACTGCTATAGGACTTGACAATGAAGTATTAGAAGATACTCCATTTAGTGCTGTAGTAACTGAAGGATCAACATCTTCAGAATTGAACATGCTTGTAACTCTTCAAGTAGAAGTAAGCGGTGTAGGAATACCTGTACCTGTAGATGTAGTAGTAAACTACGATGCTGATGCTGGAACTTTTGCTGCAACGCCAAATGAAGATTATGATATTTCTGTATTAAATGGAGCTATTAACATTTCTGCTAAATTGGTAAGCATGGAAGGAACTATTACAAATAACACTACAGTAGCTGGTACTATCGTACTTGATGATCCTACTGGAGCTACAGTTGATAATATTGATGCTACATTTGTATTTAATGCTTCAAAATAAGTAATCAGTTTTAGATAAATTTTATCTCTAAACAAAAATAGAAACAGCCAACAAATTAATTTTTGTTGGCTGTTTTGATTTTTATACTAAAGTATGAATTGAATTATGAGACCAAAAATCGACTTGCAAATACTCTATCGATAAACTCACGAATACAGCCTTGCCCGCCCTTCTTCTCCAAGACAATACTAGCGATTTTTTTGACTTCTCCTAATGCATCTACTGGGCATGCAGACAATCCTACACGAGACATTATTTTCGCATCATTGATATCATCTCCTATAAATGCGACTTCATCAAAAGACAAATCTAACTCATCCAACCACTGACTAAGTATCTCTACTTTATCAGCATTACCTGCGTAGCAGTATTTGACTTTGAGCATAGCTGCTCGATGATGTACTATTTTCTTACTGATACTCGCAGAGATAAAACCGACCTCTACTCCTGTTTTTAATAGTTCTATAATTCCTCTACCATCTTTGGTATTAAATTTTTTCATCTCATCGCCTGATTCAGATATATATACTCCACCATCAGTCAATGTACCATCTACATCTAATACGAGAAATTTTATCTTATGATTTTCCATTGTTTAAATATAGAAAACTAAACTGATAAAGTAATATAATAACCTGTATGTTTTCTAATATTTAATACTTCGCCATTCTCAAAATAAAGATATTGCCCTTTGATTCCTTTAAGGGTACGCTCTATAATAGGTACTTTATCGAAAGATAAACTCTTTACTTTATCTGGAAACTCAAGTACAGGATAATTGATGTGAAGTATATCATCATTATCAGATACAAAATTGTGAAATGCTTCATCAAGATAATACTCAAGACATTCTTCTTTTTGTTCCAATAAATCCAAATCACTTACTTCATTTTTAAGCATTTTTCGCCAATTGGTTTTATCAGTAAAATGCTCTTTGAGTTGAACTTCTATTTCTCCTGCTAATCTCCTATATGGTACTTCTGCCAATATAATGGCTTCTGTAGCTCCTTGATCTATCCAACGAGTGGGCACTTGTGTTTCTCTAGTCACTCCCACCTTTATTGCCGATGATTTGGCGAGATAGACAATATGAGGTTGATTATGATTGCGCTCTTCGTACTCAATGTCACGTCCTTTTCCTAGATGTGCTTCACAAAGCTCTGGATTGATAATACAGGGTGAATTTTCGGGTGCATTTGCAAAACAATTGTAACACGAGCCTTGCCCAAAAGATGACTTGGTACGCTTGCCACAGACTTGACAATTTATCTGTCCTTCAAACACGAGTTGTATTTTCTTTCCAATAAAAGGATTGATATGTAATAGCTCCTCTCC
Source organism: Chitinophagales bacterium (assembly GCA_049614465.1). Classification (GTDB taxonomy): domain Bacteria; phylum Bacteroidota; class Bacteroidia; order Chitinophagales; family UBA8649; genus JBMZDS01. The sequence goes on along the minus strand of JBMZDS010000086.1, from coordinate 4,282 downwards.
AATAGGAAGATGATATTGTATCTGCTCTCCTATTTGAGTTCGCATTTTTCTAATGTTTCCACTTATAGTCATGGTGCAAAGTTATTGAATTTCAGGACGATTTCTTTTCAAATAATCATTCAAGGTTAAAAAATGTATGGCATAAAACAATCGAATGCGAACATCTCCAAAATCAAAGTATTCATGATTGATAAATAAACTTCCATACATTCCAGGATTCATTGTTTCCATAAAAAGATAACTCTCATAATAATTTGCAACAACTTCATTATCGTTTGATAGTTCCTCTAAGAATGTAAGATACTTACCATTAGTATATCTAATCTCAGCATTTTCACCTTCTCCAATTTCCCATACCTCATCAAAAGTACTAGAGGATATTGTTTTGTATAAAAGAAGTTGTTCTTTATATGAAATATTAGGAGTTACTAGGGTAGTTTCAGATTCAATTACTTCTTTCCAATACAAGCCATAATTGGAATAACAATCACTGACCTCTTCACTAGATGTTTGTTTGAATTCGCAAATTTTATTTTCAAAAAAAACCATCAAAATGGCTAAGTCCTTAATCTCATCTTGAGTGAAAATATTTTGAATTGTTTTATCTTCTTCCAATACAGAATTAGTACAGTTTATTAATAAAAATAAAGAAAAAATGGCTAAAAATATTTTTGAGTTCATATTGACAAATATAAACTAAAAAGCGGCTACTAAATAAATAGTAACCGCTTGAAGTTTTATCTCAAAACTAAAGATTAATAGCTCAAAACTCTAAACTCTGTTCTTCTGTTTTGTTGGTGTTCTTTTTCAGTACAAGATACGCCATCAGCACATCTGTTTTTCAATTGTGTCTCACCGTAACCGTTTGCTACCAAACGACTAGAATTGATTCCTTTTGAAATCAAATAAGTCACAACAGCTTGCGCTCTTCTTTCAGACAAATCTAAGTTAGAAGAAGCTGAACCTCTAGAATCTGTATGCGAACTCAAAGCAATCTTAATATTTGGCTTAGAAGTCATCAATGTGTACAATTTCTCATCAATGATTTTCTTAGAGTCAGCAGTTAATCTTGCACTTCCTAATTCATAATAAATTGGTAAGATATTAGATTGTGTCAACTCACATTCGATTTCTTCCCATACTTCAACTCCACCTTGAGTCTTCAATACTTCTCTAGTGATTGTCTCATATACTGCCGGCACATTTTCCTCTACTGTAGTTTCATTTTTAACCAATACAGTTTTAGTAATTGTTTTATATTCAGCAGGGATTGCGATTTCTTCTACATACGCATCTTTAACAATACGTTGCTTTTTGATTTTTGAAGTTTCTCCATCGATTGTTTTAGATGTAGTGCTAGCGTCTTTATCAATTACTTGAGTAGGAATAGATGCTTCTATTTCATCATATTCTTTCCAACATAGTACTTGACAATCTCTAGGATCATCTGACTTACAATCTGCATATGCATCTGCATATTCCCATCTAGCTGTAGCAGGCTCTACTACGTAACTATGACTAGCATCATCAAAAGTAGCAGGAACTACTGTCAATTTACTGTATCCTTCTTTTGATTTGTATGTTTCAGTATATGTTTCAAATTCTGCAGCATGGTAAATGAATTTTTTCGTAGCTGGCTTTACTTCTACTCGTTCTTCTACTGTTTTATATTCAGCAGGCACTACTTTAAGTTTTTTGTATGCAGGAGCAATCAAAACTTCTTCTGATACTGTCTCATATACATCTGGAGTGATACACTTTACATAACATTTACCTGGTTCTGGATTAGGCGGCAAACTGTTTTGTGCTGATGCAAATGCAAATGCAAAAATTGAAGCGATAAATAAAATTTTTCTCATGATTTTAGTTTTTGTTTTAAAGAGATGTAAAATTAGTTAAATTTCGTTAACTTCTAATCAACAATAATGCCAATTTACTACAAGTGGATAACTTCATCATAAGCTGCAGCAGTTGCTTCCATTATTGCTTCACTAATAGTTGGATGCGGATGGATTGCTTTTAGTATTTCATGTCCTGTCGTTTCTAACTTACGTGCTACGACTACTTCGGCTATCATTTCTGTTACATTATAGCCTATCATATGAGCACCTAACCATTCTCCATATTTTGCATCATAAATAACTTTCACAAAACCTTCTTTAGCTCCTGCTGCGCTAGCTTTTCCACTTGCAGAAAATGGGAATTTGCCTACTTTAATATCATATCCAGCTTCTTTAGCTGCTTCTTCTGTATATCCTACAGATGCTACTTCAGGAATACAATATGTACAACCCGGGATATTGTTATAATCAATAGGTTCTACATGATGTCCAGCTATTTTTTCTACACAAAGAATACCCTCTGCAGATGCTACGTGCGCCAAAGCCTGTGTAGGAATCACATCGCCTATCGCATAAATTCCTTCTACATTAGTGGCATAATAATCGTCAACTTGTATCATCCCTCTATCTGTAGCTATACCTAATTCTTCCAATCCAATATTTTCTGTATTTGGAGATACTCCTACCGCAGAAAGCACTATATCACAATCAATGATAGTTTCTTTTCCATCTTTATTTCCTGCTACTACAACTTTACAGCCATCGCCACTTGTATCGACAAACTGTACGGCAGAGTTGGCCATTACTTTAATTCCTTTTTTCTTGAAAACTTTACCTAGCTCTTTAGAAATGTCTTTGTCTTCTCTTGGGACAACTCCTCCCATATATTCTACGATAGTCACTTCTGTTCCTAGTGTGCTATAGAAATAAGCAAACTCCACTCCTATTGCTCCAGACCCTACTACGACCATTTTCTTTGGTTGTGCAGACAGATTCAATGCTTCACGATAGCCTATTACTTTTGTTCCATCTTGTTCTAGTCCTGGCAATACACGACTACGACCACCTGTAGCAATAATGATGTTTTTTGCTATATAATCTTTTGTAGTACCATCTTCAGATTTTACTTCTACAGTTTTTCCTGCCTTTACTTTACCAAATCCATTGATGACTTCGATTTTATTTTTTCTGAAAAGAAACTGAATTCCCTTGCTCATACCATCTGCCACTCCTCTACTTCTAGAGATAATAGCATTAAAATCAGCATCTGCTTCATTGACTTTGATTCCATAATCTTCTGCATGATTAATGTATTCAAATACTTGCGCACTTTTGAGCAATGCTTTTGTAGGTATACAACCCCAATTTAGGCAAATTCCGCCAAGTGATTCTTTCTCTACTACAGCTACATTCATCCCTAATTGCGCTGCACGAATAGCGGCTACATATCCACCAGGTCCACTTCCTATTACTATCAAATCAAAATTCATAATTTGTCGGTTTTTTATTTGAATCGCAAAGATAAGATAGATTTAAAGAAGACTATACAATTTTATCAAAATTGAGTTCCATTATTTTCTTCAAGATTTTCATTTATAGCATCGTTGTTTAACAATTCAGACTCATTTGCTATAATATTCTCTAACAATACATTGTTATAATTCTCATGAAAATGAATATCTAAATTGTGATAATCTTCTATTAAAACATCGAGATTAGCTACATCTTCATTTTCTACAACATCATAAAACTCTACTAATTCATTGATTTCTTCTAAATCCTCTATTTCTTGATTTTCAATCTGAGCAGTTTTGATATCATTCTTTACCTGATTAATATTGCCTAACAATAAATTGGCTTTAATAAGTTCTGATTGATATGTAGGTGGCAATTCTCTCTCCTCTAAAACTTCAACATAATAGGTATACTCTAGTAAAATGCTATCATCCAATGGATTTAACAAATAAGCTGCTTCTATTTGCTTAAATTTTGCAAAATCTTCAGATAAATTCAACTTATTTTTATCGGCATCATTAAGTTTGTAAGTTTTCATTTTTTCTATTTGTGAAAAATAGTTTTGTGCAGCAGTAGTGTCTGTAGGATTTTCTATATATTGATTTTCATACTTAGTAAGTTCTAAATTGTCTTTTGACAAACGTATACTTTTATAGCTAGGAAAACCAACCATTACTATTGTAATAATAAAGAAAGGAATAAGCGGCATTAACTTTTTATCTTTAAAAATAAAATACATAAATGCTACACAAACTAAAAGAAACAAAAATGCGCCCATAAAAAGCAATACCACTTCAAAAGGTAGTAGATGTTTTGTCAATTCATTCATAATGTCTTTTTTACAAAGATATATTTTTAGCTAAAAGGAGCAATTTACATTCATAGAAAAAGAAAAAAATACCAATTTCAAGGTAGAAGATGATTAA
>JBMZDS010000085.1:0-6572 GCA_049614465.1 Chitinophagales bacterium | reverse complement strand
AGAACTACGAGATACTGCCAATACAATTGTCAATAGAAAACGAGTGTTTTTTCAAAGAAGTAATTCAATAGATGAAGAAGAAACCGACAATAATAATTACAATGAACTTTCTGTCATTACAGACAATTTTGCAAAAAAATATGATTTATTCAATATAAAGCATCACCTTCTTGCTCTACAACCACTCACCAATGAACTAGAACGTGCTGGGCTAATAGGGATTGTAAAGTCAGAAAATATAGATTTGATGCACAATTATTTTTATAGTTTTTGGAAAGAAAAAGATGGACAAGATCCAGAAGCAGCATGGACTGCCTATGCCGAAAAACTCCAACATGTAGAAAATAACTATACCAATCCTATAGAAAGAGGATATGAAACTGACAGAGGAATCATCTATCTAAAACATGGTGCACCCGATGAACAAACCAATCGCTCTCGAAAATCAAACTATGGAGAATATGAAGTATGGACATACTATAGCCTAGAAGATATGGGGACGATAGATTTTGTCTTTAGTAATATAGATGACATCAATGACAATTTTCAACTTGTACATTCCAATCTCAAAGGAGAAGTTTATGACAAGAACTGGGCTGACTTTTTGAAGACAGGAGATTATTAAATAAAAGTATAATGATAGCAACTTGGATTTTAAAAATATTGATATATCCCGTAAGCTGGCTTCCGCTACCTATTCTTTATCTATTGGGTAAATTATTAGCTTGGAATTTACAATACGTATTTCGCTATCGCAAGAAAGTAGTCATGGGAAATCTTGCTATCGCTTTTCCTGAAAAAACGATAAAAGAACACAAAAAAATAGCATCTAAATTTTATCAATACCTTGGCGCAATAGTCATTGAAAGCATCAAATCATTCACTATTTCAGAAAAAGAAATCAGTAAAAGGTGTAAAGTACTTAACCCATCTATATTAGACACTCCTAGTTATGCAGATAAAAATGTTATTTTCATGTATGGACATTATCAAAACTGGGAATGGTCAGCCCTAGGTTGTAATACACAGAGCAATCATAAAACAGCAGGTATATATAAAGCAATTGCCAATAAATCGATGAATGATTGGATAAAATCTAACCGTTCACGTATGGGTGCGAGACTTATATCAATGAAAGAAATCAAATCTGTGTATGAAAATCCACCAGATGAAGTATTTGCGAATGCATTTATTTCAGATCAAAAACCAAGAGATCCTAAAAGAGGACATTGGGTCGATTTTTTTGGTATAAAAACAAGTTTTTTGGCAGGTGCAGCACGTTATGCAAAACAGTATAATTTGCCAATTTTTTTCATCGATATACAACAACCTAAAAAAGGACATTACACTTATTTTATTGAAGAAATGGTGCCCAATCCTTCTGAATGGGACGAAAAGACGATTATAGAAACCTTTGCCAATAGACTAGAAAAACAAATCAAAGAAAATCCAGCATATTGGCTTTGGAGTCATAAAAAGTGGCAACATAAATATGAAGAATCTAAGTAAATTTACCTTGTGAAAAGTATAGCAATCGTCATACTCAATTGGAATGGAAAAAAGTGGTTAGAAAAATTCTTACCAAATGTGATCAAACACTCACAAATTCCGAATTGTGAAATCATTGTAGCAGATAATGGATCTACAGATGATACGATAGCATTTTTGTCAGTCAATTTTCCAATGGTAAAACAAATACTACTCGATAAAAACTATGGATTTACGGGTGGATACAATCGTGCTTTAGCACAAGTAAAAACAGACTACTATGTGCTGCTGAATAGCGATATAGAAGTCACTGAAAACTGGCTACGACCAGTAATAGAAAGATTAGAGAGTGATGAAAAAATAGCGGTTTGCCAACCTAAAATACTGGCTTATCATCAAAAAACTCACTTCGAATATGCAGGAGCAAGCGGTGGTATGATAGATTTTTTAGGATATCCATTTTGCAGAGGACGTATGTTTGATACAGTAGAAAAAGATGAAGCACAGTACAACGATGCTCGTCCTGTATTTTGGGCTACAGGTGCGTGTCTTTTTGTAAAAGCAGAATTGTATCATAAAGCAGGAGGACTAGATGAACGATTTTTTGCACATATGGAAGAGATAGATCTTTGCTGGCGACTACAAAATATGGGGTATACTATATGGGTGGAGCCTTCTGCTACAGTATTTCACGTTGGTGGAGGTACATTGCAAAAATCAAACCCAAGAAAAACATTCCTCAATTTTAGAAATAGTATAGCAACTATGTTCAAAAATCTCCCCTTATTTGAAGCGATTGTCAAGATGTTTATACGTCTCAATCTTGATGGTATTGCAGGTATTGTTTTTCTATTAAAGGGAGAATGGAGAAATACGTTAGCAATTATCAAAGCTCATTTTTCTTTTTATACTATGCTTCCTTATCTCATAAAAAAACGAAAGGAATTTCCACAAAAAAAGCCCCTCAAATTAATGAAAGGCTTTTATTCTAAATCTATTGTCTGGGAACATTTTACTTAAACGTAGGACATTTATAATTTTGCTTTTGCAATCTAAATGCAACCCCTACATTAATCGTAAAGTAATGATCTTTATCGGCATCATCACCTCTTTGATTGCCTTCTCTTATAGAGTAATTTGCAGCACCTACAGCTTCATCAGTCCATGAAGCTAAATCAGGATGTCCATCCAAAGCCATAGAATATTCATTCCCATTATACACAGTACTCACATCATCAAGATAATCAGTAAATGTATGTCTATACAACAAAGAAGCATCAAGAGTTACTCTACTTTTTCGTCCCATATTCCATTTTATACCACCTCCTCCTATGATATTAAGATGAGGTTTTGAATGCGGATTTCCATTCGCATAATCTTCTGTTTCTACTCCATCTTTGCCCGCTCTTATCCAGTTGCCAGAATTTTCAGGGTCTATTTTTGTGAAATTTTTAAACAAACCTACTCCAACACTTAAATATGGTGTCCATTTTTTAGAAAATCTTTTACGTGACTCTCCTACTACAAATGGTAATATATTAAATTCGCCTATTGCATGCAATTCAAGAATATTCACTTTAGTTCTTAAATTTCGAATATATCTAAACCATTGATCTGATCCAAACTCAGGGCTTCCTACATGTAAATCATCTGCATAAAGACCAACATAACTTCCTTGTATCTTTAGACCAAATCGATCACTAAAATTCCTCTTATAATAAGCATAAAATGAAATTCGTGTAGATTTCAAATCTATATCAGAAATAAAGGGTTTTCCAATACTTTTATTACCCCCAAGATCACTTAAAAAAAATGAAGGACCAATACCTCCACCCACTTCATTATAGCCGACTTTTCTAAATGATTGTCCGTGAATATGTTGTGAACAAGCAAATATCAATGCTAGTATTATTATATATTTTTTCATATTTATGGCCTTCTTTTACTTTACAAAGAATATACTTTAAACCCTTTTTTACAAATATCTTTAGTGCTTTCTACAAAAAATACACATAAAATGGTAAGCATCGACTACTACAAAAACCGCTCCAAAATATATTGCTAATTTCATTTAATAAACATAAAGTCCTGCATTATACAAAAATGTGAAATTTTGTTAATTAAGTGTGGGAAAGCAGTTGCTGAAAAATCCACATATCCATCTCGTTTTGACAATTTATTTTCCATCAAGAATCATCTGTTTGATTTTTACTGCTTTCTCAAAATGATCGAGTTGATGTATTTTAATCCACCATTCTGCGACTTCAAAGAGTAACGCTGGATTAGTATTCTTATTGGCAAAAAAAGCATAGAATGACAAACCTACGTTTTCACCTTTTTTGGCGATTTTCTCATTACAGACAGCTATAATCTTTTCTTTGATTGAAGTATTCATTTATTACCCATTTTAAAGTCTATCGATTTTTCAATATACTATTAGCAACTTCTTTTGCATCTATACTGTATTGGTCTTCCCCTTGAGATTTCCATGCACCTGTTTTTTCGATATAGTACTCTACGGTTTTTTCTATGACTTTTGAATAGCCGCCATAAGCTGCGAGCATACTTTCTACTTCATCTAGATATTCTTCTTTACTGATATCTCCGTCTCGTACTCTATCCCATTGTTTATTGATGCGTTTCAATTTTTCCTTGTAGATTGGATCTATCGATTTGTATGCCATCAAAAATAAAGATATTGCTTTTGCTTCTTTTGATGGTTTTCCTGTACTTCTTTTCATTGTATTCTTTTATCAAAAAACCGCTTACTACTGATAGTAAGCGGTCTATGGTTTATTTTAATTATTGATAACGTCTTCTACGTCCACCACCACTAGAGTTTCTATCTCTGTTACCTCCACCAGAAAATCCACCACCGCTTCTGCGTCCGCCTCCATCACGAGAACCTCCGCCTCCTGAGCGTCCACCTCCAGAATAGCCACCACCACTTCTACGTCCACCGCCATCACGAGAACCTCCACCATAGCCACCGCTACGACCACCGCCTCCTGAGCGTCCACCTCCAGAGTAGCCACCGCCACCTCTATTGCGACCTCCGCCACCGTAGCCGCCTTTACGTCCGCCACCATCTCTATCTTTGGCTTTAGTGATTAGTGGTTTTCCGTTTTGTTTTTCTTTTTTGAATGAAGAAAGTACAAGCTCCGCTTCATCATTTGGCAATGTCACGAAAGAAAAATTATCCAACACAAATGTATCTAAGAAATTACTTTCATCTACATACGCTTTCTCAGCGATGAATGAGCGCAATTTGTTCTCAGTATATCCATCTTGCTTGCCTAATCCTACGAATAGACGTGAAGTACCATCACCTTTTCCACCACCTTTTTTAGATAAATCTTTTGGCTGTTCTACTTTCGTCAAGCGTCTTGCATCCAATTGTTTTACGTGTGCATGACGTAGAGTAGCCGCCAATACATCCACTGCTTCACCAGCTTCCAACAATTCATTTGCCATGTCATAAAAATTCTCAGGAATCTCAGATTGTTTACAGATTCTTTCGATTATTTTTTCAGTACGTTGTGCGATAAGTTGGTCAGCACTTGGCAAAAATGTTTCTGTAATCGTAGTTTTTGCTAGATTTTGAATGTATTGTAATGAACGATATTCATTGTGTGTCACTAAAGTAGCTGCGATACCTTTTTTTCCAGCACGACCTGTACGACCGATACGGTGTACATACGCTTCAGGATCTTGTGGCAATCCGTAGTTGATTACATGTGTCAAATCATTGACATCAATCCCTCTAGCCGCAACATCTGTCGCTACTAATACAGTACATTTTCTTTCTTTAAATCTTTGTAAGATTCGCTCACGCTGACTCTGTGCGATATCGCCATGCAATGCTTCTGCACGTAGTCCATCAGCTGTTAGTTTTCTTACGATATCATCACATCCCATTTTTGTATTGCTAAATACAATACCATAAAAATTAGGCTCTAATTCAAGAATACGTTGCAATACTTTGTACCTATCTTTTGGATAAACAGGATAATAGATTTGCTCAGTATTTTCAGTAGTTAATTCTTGTCTTTCTACTTCCACTTTTTGGAAATCGCCCATGTATTTTTTCGCCAAGTTGACGATTTTCTTAGGCATAGTAGCAGAGAAGAAAAGGACTTGCTTGTCTTCAGGTGTTTGACTCATAATCCAGTCAATATCTTCGACAAAACCCATATTCAACATCTCATCAGCTTCATCCAATACGAAATAGCTGATTTCATCTACGATAAGTTTGTTTCTTTTTATCAAATCAATTACACGACCAGGCGTACCGACTACAATATCTACACCTTTGCGGAGTTCACGAATTTGCTTGTCTATAGAGCTACCACCATAGACCGTAGATACACTCAATTTTTTTACTCCTTTAAAAGACTTAATCTCTTCGGCTACCTGCATTGCCAACTCACGAGTAGGTGCAAGGATAAGAGACTGTACAAAACCTGCATTGACTTCTAGGTTTTGAATGATAGGCAAGCCAAAAGCGGCTGTTTTACCAGTACCTGTCTGTGCTTGTCCGATGACATTGATGCCACCTTCTAGGAGGATTGGGATTACTTTTTCTTGGATAGGGGTAGGCTCAGTATAGCCCTTCTTGTCTAGTGCCGCTACTATAGCCGGCTCTAAACCAATTGCTTCAAATTTGTTCATTATGTTCGCTTTTTGTCAATCTTTCAGCAAAAAGGGAGAAGTGTCATACTTCAAGAACACGGAAGCTAAAGGATTAACTAAATTTATTAATCGGGCGCAAAGGTAGTGAAAAAATATGGGATTAAACTTTTGTGGGAGAAATTGGACAATGAGGAGGGTTTCTTGTAGGGGAAAAGTGCTGTATATTTTAAGTTACTGACGGTTAATGGCATTTATTTTTTGTTAGCCTACGTTTGTTCATTATTAATAGTCCAAATGCAATCCCGCCAATGAGAAAATACCATATATATTGATTAGAATTTTCTGATTCGATTGTTTCCTTCTCGAATTCCAAATCACTCTCTATTTGTTCTGTGTATTCAGGATGCCTTTCTAACCAATCTTTATTTATTGTTTCAAAGTTCTTTATTACG
>JBMZDS010000084.1:0-6576 GCA_049614465.1 Chitinophagales bacterium | reverse complement strand
GCATAACAACTTGCGAACGTCTATCATTAAGTTTCGTTTAGGAGTGAAATCTCACTCTTTTAATAAACTCAATATTCAAAAATGGCTATTGACGACATTTAAAATCAATAAACTACCCGATATTCATATTGTAGATAGATATTTGGCGACTACACAATCATTGGGTATAAAGAACGATGGTAAAGGTTTAGATTATTTTATCCCAAAGAACGATGAAGTGTCTGCGGTGGATTTTTTTGAGAGTCAAAAATATATTGCGCTTGTACTCGGTGCAAAATTTAAGACGAAACAAATGCCACTTGATAAATTGGTAGAGATTTGTGATAAACTAAAAAATCCTATTGTCTTGTTGGGAGGAAAAGACGATAGAAGGCTAGGAGAGGAGATTGTAGAAAAATCTAAAAATACCCAGCTATACAATGCAAGTGGACAGTATAATCTCAATCAGTCTGCTTCGATACTTGCACAGGCAGAGAAAGTTATTACGCATGATACGGGTTTGATGCATATAGCCGCAGCTTTGCAAAAAGATATCATTTCTATCTGGGGAAATACTGTACCCGAATTAGGAATGTATCCTTATGTCACTCAAGAAAAATATAAAATTGTAGAAGTTAAGAATCTATCTTGTCGTCCTTGCTCAAAAATAGGATATAACAAGTGCCCAAAGGGACATTTTGACTGTATGAAAAAAATAAATGTAGAAGAAATGCTAGCTTAAAATTATGTATTTCTTTTTGATTTTATCCAACGAATCAGCGAATCAGGTAAAATAGCATTGGCTGTATTGACGAAAAAATTGTATCGTTTTACATCTGCGCTATCTACACCATCTCTACCTTTAAATGTAGTCGTAATACGATTCTTATCTGCTTTAGATAATTCGCTATCTGGTCGTCCATTTGTGTAATAATACAAGGCCAGTGATTTTCGACTACGGTCTGGAGGACAAGATAATGCATCTGGATGTCCGTGCCAAGAGTCTCCTGTCGTTGAAAACATAGCAATACGATTGAATAAAGGCAAAATCTTTACGACACCTTTACTCATGTCTTTTTCCCATAGTTCAAAATTACCGCCATAGCTTTCTTCCCAGTCTTTATTAAGATAAACTAATAAATTGACTCTTCGGCTTAAGCCCATTTTTTTGTGCTTATGAAAATCGACATGCAATTTGAGGTAACCGCCTGGTTTTATCTCGTGAAATCCTCCGCCTTCAAAATAAGGGTCAGGAATTAAAGTTTCTTCAATACCCGTTACCTCTTGCAAAAATTCTAAAAATGGTTGTGAGTTGAGGTAGTGAACTAACTGTTTTGTATTTTCTCCAAAAGCATTCTCGCCCTTTGTCGCCAGCTTATCTTCATTAGGGTTAGAGTAATAAATTTTATCTTTTAACTTATCTACATCAGGAAATTCATCCAGTATTTTGTCTAAAAATTCTGGCTTAAAAAAATTATCAATATAGATATTAGGGAAAGGCGCATTAGTCTGATAAGTCGTCCCTATCTTTTTTGCCGTTTCTTTTAAATTTGCATATTCTTCACTAATCATAATCTTGATTTTTCTATAGACTGCTAAAGTACAAATTAATAAATTATCGTTCTATCAACTCTTCGTTTTCATTCGTTTTATTGCCCACAAAATACATAACAAAATCACCATCAGCATAGAAATAAAAATAAATCCCCATTTACATTTTGTCATCAACGAGCCATAGTTTACCATTGAAATCGTGTGATTTGGATAGGTTTTTAAGATGTTGAGCGTATTGAAGTTTTCTAGATAGTCAAAGGCAATAATTGCAATAGGAATAAGTGACAGAACAATCATTTTAGGTTTGTCCTTTGCTGTTTTTTTAAGTAAAAAAGCTATTATAAAAATGAAGAAACCGCCATAAACAAAAGGAAAAACTAAATCTGCAGGGATAAATCTTTCTTGGTAGATTTTTCTGCTGATTTCGCCCATATTATCCAATGATGTAGTTACAAAGTCATGAGAATATCCTAATTCTAAATCGAGCAATTGGACAGGATTTTCAGCTGTTGTGTTCATTTCTTTTTCGATACTTGAAAAAATACCAAGCCCAAAAATAAAAGTCAAAATGAAAGCGACAAGAATCAATTTCCCATTTCCTATTTTTTGTAGAAAATGAATCATTTATTTCGATTTAGGAACAAAAAGATATGAAAAACGTATACTTACAGTGTTGTGGTACCAACCTCCATTGCGAGATTTACTTGCATTTGTTCTTTCTCCAGAAGGTCCACCTACATTTGCTTCTATAGAATAAGCACCATCAGTAACATTATGGAGTTCAAAATTAGTACTATTTGTTGCATCAACTCTATATCCACTATTACCTTTAAGCACATTCATTAATCCTAAAGTTGCTTTTATATTGAGTCCAAACCGCTCTTTTATGCGAAAAGTAACACCTGCCACAAACCCCATATCCCAGCTTCTGTATATAAGTTCTCCAAATTGATTTACGCCTCCTTGTGTTTTAGAGCGGATAAGCCTTGCCATTGAAAATCCTCCGTGTATAATCGCTATTTTTTTATCATGATAATTAAATTGAAAGGGTATTTCGACATAATCTAAAGTATATCGTTTAAAAAAGTCCGGACTTTTATTAGAGTAAGAAGTCTGACTTCCTTTCATTGAGTATGATATTTCTATGCTATTAGAAAATCGTTCTGTATACATAATATACGTTCCTATTCCTATGTTAGCTCCCAGTTTTTTATAGCCAGCCATTAAGTCACCACCTATTTGTGATCCGTTAATACCTGCAGAAATATATCCTACAAAAAGTTGTTTGTCTTTAGAATTGCCCGTTTGTGCAAAATTCAAAATGGGGATAAACAAAAGGACTGCGATTAAGTATTTTTTCATTCTTGTACTATATTTATACCTTTAATTAACGCAAAGTTGCACTTTTGATTTTCTATATCCTAAAAAAGTAATGAAATATAATAGCTATACACTCAAAAAAGCCGAAAACCTGCTCGAAGAAGCAGCGTATGTTCTTCGCTATGAAAAAGGAAGTTTCAATGCTGGATTTTGTGTTTTGGAAGAAAAAAAAGTGGTCGTAGTCAATAAATATTTTGATACAGCAGCTAAAGTAAGTACCCTGCTTGAAATCATCTTAAAACTCAAAATAGAGAAAGAAATACTATCGGAAAAAACACGTGCTTTTTATCATGAAGTGATGCAGTTAAAGTTGATTGAATGAAAAAATTAAAAATAACTTTTCTAGGGACAGGCACGTCTGCGGGTATTCCTCTTTTGACTTGTGATTGTGAGGTTTGTACTTCTACAGATATTCGAGATAAGCGATTGCGTAGCGCAGTTTTATTAGAAATAGGCGAAAAAACATTGGTCATAGATGTAGGTACGGATTTTCGACAACAAATGCTTCGAGAAAATGTCAAGAAAATAGATGCTGTTCTTATCACACATGGACACAAAGATCATATTGGTGGACTGGACGAGTTGCGTGCCTACAATTTTAGTAGTGGAAAATCAATGGAAATTTATGCGGATGAGATAGCAATAAGAATGATAAAGGAACAATATAGCTATGTTTTTAAAATGAAAGATTATCCGGGCATCCCAAAGTTTAATCTCAAAGAAGTAACTGACAAACCTTTTACAGCAGCAGAAAAAGAAATTGTGCCGATACAAGTGCTGCATGGAAATCTCCCCATCACGGCATTCCGAATAGGTGACTTTACATACATCACAGATGCAAGTAAGATCAATGAAATCGAAAAACAAAAAATAAGGGGAACAAAAATATTGGTTGTCAATGCTATTCGTCAACGTGCACATCATTCACATTTTACATTGCAAGAAGCTTTAGATTTTATCAAAGAAATCAATCCTGAACGAGCTTATTTGACTCATTTTTCTCATCAGATAGGGAAGCACCAAGATGTGCAAGCAATTTTGCCAGACAATGTATTTATGTCTTATGATGGTTTGAAAGTCGAACTTTAGCCCTTTATTTCGTATTCCTTAAATTTATCTATACATTTATAGCCCTAATACAAAAAACAATTATGAAGAGAATTATTACAGTATTAAGTACATTATTGATATCTGTTGCCACTTTTGCCCAAGAAAATGTAGGTATTGATGCAAAAATTGATGAACTTTTTGGAAAGGCAACAGGTTGGTTCGTTGGTTTGATTTTTTATCAAATTCCATTAGGAAATGGTGTCGGTTTGTTTTGGGTATTAATTCCATTGATTTTAGGAGCATTGTATTTTACAATTGTATTTTCTTTTCCAGGATTTAGATTGTTTGGTATTGCGATAAAAACTGTGCAAGGAAAATATGAAGAGTCTTCGGATTTGGCAGAATCTGACAATCCTGATACCATCAGAGTAGAAGGAAAAGAAGAAGGTGAAGTATCTCACTTTCAAGCATTGACAGCTGCTTTATCGGCTACTGTAGGTCTTGGGAATATAGCAGGTGTAGCGGTAGCGGTAGTGATAGGTGGTGCAGGAGCTACTTTTTGGATGATATTGGCGGGATTGATAGGCATGTCTTCAAAATTTGTAGAGTGTACATTAGGTGTCAAATATCGTGAAGTAGATGCCAATGGAAAAGTCTATGGCGGTCCTATGTATTATTTGAAAAAAGGATTGGGTGAGAAGAATATGGCAGGACTCGGTAAAGTTTTGGCTGTGATTTTTGCCATTATGTGTATTGGTGGTTCATTTGGTGGTGGAAATATGTTTCAAGCCAATCAAGCAGCAAGTATTTTTATGACAAGTACAGGTATTGAATCTGGATATGGCGGATTTTTATTTGGGATTGTTTTAGCACTTATCGTAGGAGTCGTTATCATAGGTGGAATCAAGCGTATTGCTAATGTAACAGAAAAGATTGTTCCTATTATGGCATTGATATATGTTGGTGCAGCTTTGGTTATTTTGGGAATGAATTTTGGATTGATTCCTTTGGCGGTTAAAACTATTTTTACGCAAGCATTTGCTCCTACTGCTATCGCAGGTGGATTTGTAGGTGTATTAGTACAAGGATTTAAGCGTGCAGCATTTTCTAATGAAGCAGGTATTGGTTCTGCTGCTATTGCTCACTCTGCCGTAAAGACAAAACATGCCGCAAGTGAAGGAATTGTAGCATTGCTAGAGCCGTTTATTGATACCGTTATTATTTGTACGATGACTGCTTTAGTTATTGTTATAGCGAGTTTGAGAGGAGATTTTATGCTCGGAAATGTAGGAGGTACAGCTACTATAGCTGGCTCAGGAGAAGTATTAGAAGGCGTTGGGTTGACCAATTTTGTATTTGATAGCGCATTGCCAGGATTTTCTTGGATATTGACTATTGCTGTAGTGCTTTTTGCTTTTTCTTCGATGATATCATGGTCGTACTATGGTTTACAATCTTGGACATTTTTATTTGGAAAAAGCAAAATCAACGAGAATATTTACAAAGTACTATTCTGCATATTTGTAGTGATAGGAGCAGCAGCAAAAATGGGTAATGTACTCGATTTTTCAGATGCTATGATATTTGCCATGATGGTGCCGAATATGATAGGACTCTTTATACTTGTACCTGTAGTAAAAGAAGAATTGAAGAAATATTTGGCACATATAAAGTCAGTGAAACAATAAAATAGATAAATGATTTTTCTAAAAAAGTCCGAATTCATTATAGATGAGTTCGGACTTTTTTGTGCTATTAGGGTTTAAAACAACTCAACATGTTTGATGGAAATAAGCATATTCATTACCGTTCCAATATATTTGTCCTCCACCCACTTCTGATTTTTGTATTTCTATAGATGGATTTTCTAAAAAAAGTTCTCCATTTTCTCCAGTTCCTGTATATTCTTCTACGCCCGCTTCATTTATATTTTTTCTATTGATTTTCCATATATCTATATAGGACATATCATCAGAAAGTCCATTTTTGATTCGTGTACCAGCTCCGATTATGTGTATTTCATCACTTTCTCCATGAATAATAGCAAATCCTTTCTTTTGAGTTTCTATATGTTCAATTTTGAAAGCTATATCTCTATAGCCATTACCATTAAAATCTTCTTCTAGATAGAATGGATTGATGTCTATTTCTATTGTGTATTCTGTGTTGAGGATGTTGTTGTCTAAAATGTTTTTTTCTAAAAACCAATCAGGAAGTTTTTCGTAAAGGAAAATTAATTCTTGAGGAGATTCTACATAAACAGTATCTACTCTTTCTTTAATTACAATAATAGTGTCATGAATTATTTTTGGTGGATTTATTGTAGTTTTTTCTTCTTGTGTATCGCACGAAGCTATAAGGAGTAGGACAAATAAAGACAGATATTTGGTCATAGTAATTGATTTTGATTTAAAAACGATTCTGTGAATCGATTATTATCGTCACAGGTCCATCATTAAGTAAGCTGACTTTCATATCAGCACCGAATTCACCCGTTTGGGCAGGAGAGGAGTGAAGTGCAGATATTTTGGTAATAAATTTTTCATAAAGCGGAATTGCAATATCAGGTTTTGCTGCTTTAATGAAACTAGGCCGATTTCCTTTTTTTGTACT